>DATCYD010000257.1:0-13568 GCA_036570465.1 Anseongella sp. | reverse complement strand
CGCCGGCTACGAGTGCGGACTCAACATCCAGAACTTCAATGATATTAAAGTTGGGGATGTTATAGAAGGGTACGAAGAGGTCCAAATAAAGCGTAAGTTATGATAGGGTCGTGACGATGGTATTCTTTCACGACCAAGCCTTGTTCTTTTTGCGTTCAGCTTCTTTGAAAAAAATTTCCATAGCTCCACTATGCAAATTTTTTTCGCATCGCTGAACACAAAAATTACGGCGGCTTATCGTGAATCATACCATCGACACGACCCTTGGCAAGTGGTCACGTAGTAATTACTGCGCTCACATCTGCCGGTTTTACCAGGAACAACAATAATAAGGTTTACCGCTGGGTGTCGCGGGTTCGCTTCGCTGCGCTTGCTTACCGCTGGGGGGTGTCGCGGTTTCGCTTCGCTGCGCTTGCTTACCGCTGGGTGTCGCGGGTTCGCTTCGCTGCGCTTGCTTACCGCTGGGGGGTGTCGCGGTTTCGCTTCGCTGCGCTTGCTTACCGCTGGGGGGTGTCGCGGTTTCGCTTCGCTGTGCTTGCTTACCGCTGGGAGGGGCGGGGTTTTACTGACCTGAATTTCCGTATATGAGAAAGTGTGTTTTTTACATTTTGCTTCTGCCGGGATTTTTGTGTTTTTGGGCTTGTGGGGGTGGCGGACGAACGGGGGCTGAGAAAGAACTACATTCACCTGAAGCATCGCTTGCTGCCTTGCATACTGCCGGTGGGCTGGAGGTGAGTTTGTTTGCGAGCGAGCCCTTGATCAGTAATCCTACTAATATTGACATAGATGCCAGGGGGAGGGTATGGGTTACTGAGGCCTGGAATTATCGCAACTGGCTTAATACTGAAAATCCTTACCGTGAAAACGGCGACCGCATCATAATCCTTGAAGATACCGACCAGGACGGGCGGGCTGATACCGGGAAAGTCTTTTATCAGGATACATTGATTAATGCTGCTATGGGGATTGCTGTGCTGGGCAATCAGGTGATCGTTTCCTGCAGTCCGAACGTCTTGTTGCTGACTGACACGGATGGGGACGACAAGGCGGATAAAAAAGAAGTGTTATTTACCGGGATTGGCGGAGAGCAGCATGATCATGCGGTTCATGCTTTTGTTTTCGGGCCTGACGGGAAGTTGTATTTTAACTTCGGGAATGAGGGGAAAACGATCCTGGATAAGCATGGGGAGCCTTTGTACGACCGTCAGGGCAGGCTAATCAGTGCTGGGGGGAAGCCTTACCGGCAAGGGATGGCTTTTCGGTGTAATCCCGATGGAAGTGAACTGGAGGTAATTGGTCATAATTTCCGCAATCCCTATGAGCTGGCAGTCGATTCCTATGGCGGCGTGTGGCAGACGGATAATGACGACGATGGTAACCGCGGTACGCGGGTTAATTACGTGATGGAGTATGGCAATTACGGATATACTGACGAGCTGAGCGGTGCCTGGTGGGGACAGTGGCGGATTAACAGGGAGGATTCTGTCCCGTTCCGCCATTGGCATCAGGATGACCCAGGCGTAGTACCTAACTTGCTTTTGAACGGTGCCGGTTCGCCATCCGGAGCTTGTGTTTACGAAGGAACATTGCTTCCGGCCAGGTATCGGGGGCAATTTATCCATGCTGAAGCCGGAAAAAATGCCGTACTGGCTTATCCTGTCATTCCGGAAGGTGCGGGTTTCAGAGCGGAACGGCTTATTCTCCTGAATACTGAGAACGACCAATGGTTTCGTCCGGTGGATGTTTGTGTTGCACCGGATGGTTCGTTGATGGTAGCTGACTGGTACGATCCTGGGGTGGGCGGTCATCGTGCCGGGGACGTCCGGAGGGGAAGGGTTTACCGTATTGCGCCGAAAGGACATACTTATCGCCCGAAATCGAATTCCTTTGATCATCCTGATAAAGCGGTGGAGGCCCTCGCCAACCCGGCACAGTCAGTGCGCTATCTGGCCTGGATGGCCTTGCATGAAATGGGAAAGAAGGCTGAACCGGCTCTCCGGGATGTGTTTGCAAAATCTTCTGATCCCAGGCAGCGGGCAAGGGCATTCTGGTTGCTTACCCGGTTACCGGAAGCAGGTCCGGGATATATTCTGCAGGCGCTTGAGGATAAAAACGAGCGTATCCGCGCAACTGCCGTGCGGGCAGCCCGTCAAATCAATATTGATCTGACCCCCGTTATTCGCAAAGCAGCGGATGACTCCTCCTCGCTGGTTCGCCGGGTTGCACTCATCGCCCTGCATTCATTGGATGCTCCGGAAAAACCGGCGCTTTGGGCACAGTTGGCCGCTGCTTATGATGGCCGCGATCGCTGGTACCTGGAGGCTTTAGGCATTGCCGCTGAAGGGAACCCGGATGCGTGTTTTGCCGCCTGGCTTGAGAATGGAGGTGATCCTTCCACCCCTGCAGGGCAAAAGATCGTGTGGCGCTCCCGGACGGCAAAGGCTCTGCCTTTACTGGCTGAAATGGCTGCTGCCAACGATATCAGCGATAATGAAAGAAGGAACCGCTTTCGCGCCATTGAATTTCATAAGGGACAGGCAAAACAGGAAATACTTCTTTCCCTTATCAGGAAGCAGAATGCCGGCGAAAGAACGGCAGCGTATGCCCTGATGCTTGTGGACCCGGAAAGCGTACCGCAGACTCCGGCTATAAAACAAGCAATTGAAAATAGCCTCATAGCATTAAAAGGTGAGCCGGAATACATCCACCTCGTTGCACGTTTCCAGCTTAAACACAAAGCGACGGAACTCGTGAGCATTGCGATGGATACAACGGCTTCGGGGGAAATGCGAGAAGACGCGCTTAATACCCTCGTCAAAATGGACCTCGTGACCAGGATCCGGACGGTGATCGATGCCGATGACGCTGGTTCCCTCATCATGGCCGTCCTGCTGAGAGAGGCCGATGATGACCGGATTTTCAAAGAACTGCAGCGAATTATTCTGAATGAAAAATATAGTGAAGATTTGCGGCGCGAAGCCATAAACTCCCTCGGAGCTACCTGGACCGGCAGTGACAAATTGATGCAGCTGGCCGAAACCGGCCGGCTACCGTCCTCATTCGATACCCTTGCCCGGGAAATACTCACCTCGGCCTGGCGGCCCGATGTACTAGCAAGGGCTCGGGCTTTTTACCAGGAAGACGAAGAAGACGAGCCGCTGCCTGAAATGGCCGCACTGCTTGATCTTCGAGGGGATGTCACCGCCGGGGCAACCGTGTTTACCGCCTGGTGCAGCTCTTGCCACGTGATAAACGGAAAGGGAATACAATTCGGACCGGAACTTTCCGAGATCGGCGGCAAACTCTCCGATGAAGCCTTATATGACGCGATCATTTACCCTGACAAAGGAATTAATTTCGGCTTTGAAGGATATATCATTCAGCTTAAAGACGGCCGCAGCCTGACCGGTTATATCACCGGTGAAACCTCCTCGGAAGTGTCCCTGCGCAGCATCGGCGGCCAGACCCATAAAGTCAGATCAGCGGATATTGTTTCCAGGGAAAACTACGAACACTCCCTGATGCCCTCCGGCTTGGGACAAGCAATCGGAAAATATCAGCTGGCGAACCTGGTTGCCTACCTCAGCAGTCTCAAGGGGCAGAAGTAATCCGCATATAGTAAACTTAGTTACCCTGGTCCCCGTTTGCAGGATAGAACAGGATGGTTCTTGAGGGTCGCCTTCTTAACATTGCTGCCGGACAATTACCTAAGCATATGGGTGCCTTTTTTGGTGTTATTTTTCATGCGATCGGAGGTTTTGCCTCCGGCAGTTTTTACATTCCGTTTAAGAAGGTCAGCAGATGGGCCTGGGAGAGTTATTGGATTGTCGGAGGAATTTTCTCCTGGTTGATCGTTCCGTTTGCAGCTGCCTGGCTGACCGTGCCGGACTTCATGGAGATCATTCACCAGGCACGGGGTGAGACCGTTTTCTGGACCTATGCAATGGGATTTCTTTGGGGGATCGGGGGGTTAACCTTTGGCCTTGGCCTGCGATATCTGGGGATTTCCCTGGGGCAATCAGTGGCTCTTGGGTTTACTTCGGCATTCGGGGCATTGATCCCGCCCATTTACCGTGATTTGTTTACGACAGCGAGCGAAGGTACTTTCACAAGCATGATTGCCAGTACAGGAGGAAAACTGGTCCTGTTGGGCGTATTGGTATGCCTGACAGGCATCTATATTTGTGGAAAAGCAGGCATCCTCAAGGAAAGGGAGCTGAGTGATGAGCAGAAGAAGGAAAGCGTAAAGGAGTTCTCTGTGAAAAAGGGGCTTACGGTCGCAATTGTTTCCGGTATTCTCAGCGCTTGCTTCAATTATGGGATTGAAGCTGCCCGCCCCATGGCCGAAGCGGCCGAACTAGCCGGAGCAAACCCTCTATTCAGGAACAATGTAAGCTTTGTGGTGATTCTCTGGGGGGGCTTGACTACGAATCTGGTTTGGTGCATGGTGCTAAACATGCGTAATCGTACTTTTGGCGACTACACAGACCGGAAAGCGCCGCTGGTGCGGAATTATCTCTTCTCAGCACTTGCTGGAACCACCTGGTTCCTTCAGTTTTTCTTCTATGGAATGGGGGAAAGCAGGTTGGGTAACGGAGCCAGTTCCTGGATTCTTCACATGGCTTTTATTATTCTGGCTTCCAACCTGTGGGGGATTGGCCTGAAAGAATGGAAAGGGGTGAGTCGCCGCACCTTTACAACGATATTGACCGGAATTCTTGTCATTATGCTATCGGTGTTGCTGGTGGGTTATGGAAATTCCTTGTCATAAGTCTATATTAACCCGCTGAGTAAGATAGAACAGGATAGAACAGGATAGTTTTCGACCTGTTTCTAATTAACATTACGGCTGGAATATAGGGGACATGCCGGATCGGGCTTTGGAGATCCCGAGGCTCCATGAATACAATTAAAAATAGATTTTTAGAATGAATAAGCAGTTTAAACACGTCAGTTACCTTTGGGATGAAAGTAAGGCAAAAGCACTGGAAGGCGATGAAGTAGCCTTGTTATTGTACCGTTCCAATTTGTTGGGAGCTGACCTTCGGTTGACGAATTACGCCGGAGGCAATACCAGTTGCAAAACCCGGGAGGTTGATCCGCTGACAGGCAATGAAGTGGATGTGCTGTGGGTGAAAGGTTCTGGTGGCGATCTGGGTACCCTGAAACGCAGCGGGCTCGCAGGTTTATACCTGGACCGCCTGCACGATCTTAAAAAGCGATACCGTGGATTAGAGTTCGAGGATGAAATGGTTGGCTTGTTTAATCATTGCATTTATGATCTGGACTCCAAAGCACCGTCAATTGATACACCATTGCACGCGTTTTTGCCCTTTACCCACGTGGATCACCTGCACCCGGATGCCATCATTGCTATTGCAGCTTCCAAAGATGGTGAGGCCATTACAAAAGAATTGTTTGGAGGAGAACTTGCCTGGGTACCCTGGCAGCGCCCCGGATTTGATCTGGGATTGCAAATGGAAAAGGCAGTAAAAGATAATCCGGGAATTCGCGGGATCATGCTGGGTGGACACGGTTTGTTCACATGGGGTGAGAAAGCCTACGAATCTTATGTGAATACCTTGGAGACCATTGAACAAGCCGCGATTTACCTGGAAGAAAACTATGGTAAAAAACGCCCGGTATTCGGCGGTGTTAAAACTGAACCACTTCCGGCGGATCGCCGTAAGGAGATTGCTTCTCAATTAATTCCTTACCTGCGCGGGCTTGCTTCCGAGCAGAAGGCGATGATCGGACATTTTACAGATGACGAGCGCGTACTTGAATTTATCGGAAGCAATGACCTGGAAACGCTGGCCCCCATGGGTACCAGCTGCCCCGACCACTTCCTGCGGACAAAGATCCGGCCGTTGGTGCTGGATCTCCCTGCCGGAAAACTGGAAGGAACCGCTGACGATATCGTCGCTCACCTGCGCCCTCAGTTTGAGGCTTACCGCAAGGATTACCTGGCCTACTACGAGCGTTGCAAGCATGATAACAGCCCCGCTGTTAGGGACCCCAATCCGGTAATCATCCTGTATCCTGGTGTTGGCATGTTCGCTTTTGCCAAAGACAAGCAAACCACGCGCGTTTCAGCAGAATTTTATATCAATGCCATTAATGTGATGAAGGGCGCGGAGGCGATTTCTTCGTACGTTTCCCTTCCGGAGCAGGAGGCTTTTGACATTGAATACTGGCTGTTAGAAGAAGCCAAGCTTCAGCGTATGCCAAAGGAAAAGCCTCTTTCCAGAAAGGTGGCTTTTGTAACCGGCGGATCGGGAGGCATTGGCAAGGCCATTGCCCTGCGATTTCTGGCCGAAGGCGCCTGTGTGGTGCTCTCGGATATTGATGAAAAGGCGCTGGCTGCAACCAAGGCTGAATTTGACAGCTCTTTTGGCAAAGACCTGACCGTCACTGCGCCGGCAGACGTGACCAGTGCGGAGAAGGTTGCTGAAGCCTTGAAGGTTTCCAGGCTGCAGTACGGCGGTGTTGACATCGTGGTGAACTGCGCTGGCCTGTCAATTTCAAAATCATTGGCAGACACCACCGAGAAGGACTGGAACCTGTTGTATGATGTGCTGGTAAAAGGCCAGTTCCTGGTCTCTAAGGAGGCGGCCGCAATCCTGAAGCAACAGCATTTGGGCGGTGATATTATTAATATAGCCAGCAAGAATGCTTTGATGTCCGGCCCCAATAACGTAGCCTATGGTTCGGCCAAGGCGGCCCAGCTTCATATGTCGCGCCTGCTGGCGGCTGAACTCGGACCCGATAAGGTTCGTGTGAACGTGGTGAATCCGGACGCGGTGATCGAAGGAAGTAAAATATGGGAAAGCGGATGGGCAGAAGGACGCGCCAAAGCTTACGGCATCAAGGTGGAAGAGCTGCCCGCCTATTACGCGAAACGGACCACTTTGAATGAATCCATTACCACCGAAGATATCGCTGGCGCAGTATTCGCCTTTGTAAGCGGACTACTAAAGAAAAGTACCGGTAATGTGTTGAACGTTGATGGAGGCATTCCTGCGACCTTTGTCAGATAAGAGGTAAAGCATGCATATTGATAAAGACGCTGTTGATTCGTTTAACGGACGCCGGATCGCCAGTCAGGAAAGAAAGTTTTCCCGGCTGAAGGAAGATTTGGCAGATATTGGGGCGGATGCTGAGCAGATTGTGGCACAGTTACAGGACTTCCAGGTAGCCATTCCCAGCTGGGCGCTAGGCACAGGAGGGACTCGTTTCGGGCGTTTCGCAGGAGGGGGAGAACCAGGCAGCCTGGAACAAAAGATCGAAGATATTGGCTTGCTGCATGCCCTGAACCGGAGCAGCGGGGCCATATCACTGCATATTCCCTGGGATATCCCGGAGGACCCCGCTCATATAAAACAGGTGGCAGAATTACACGGCATTCGGTTTGATGCAGTAAATTCAAATACTTTTCAAGATCAGCAAGGACAGGCTCTTTCCTATAAGTTCGGCTCGCTTTGTCATACAGACGCTGCCATCCGGAAGCAGGCTGTTGCGCATAATATCGAGGTCATCCGGCATGGGATTGAACTGGGTTCAACTTCCCTTTCCCTGTGGCTTTCGGACGGATCCTGTTTCCCCGGACAGCAGAATTTTGCCCGGGCGTTTAATTATACGCTGGAAAGCCTCCGGGAAATCTATGAAGCGCTTCCTGATGAATGGCAATTTCTGGTTGAATACAAACCCTACGAGCCGAATTTCTATTCTACGGTCATTCAGGATTGGGGGACGTCTCATTTGTTCTGCACTAAACTTGGTGAAAAGGCCAATGTGCTGGTGGACCTGGGACATCACCTGCCCAACACCAATATTGAGCATATCGTAGCCTTGATGATCAACGAGGGAAGGCTGGGCGGTTTTCATTTCAATGACTCTAAATACGGCGATGATGATCTTACCGTAGGAAGCATCCGGCCTTATCAGCTTTTTCTTATCTTTAACGAAGTGGTGGACGGTATTCGTCAGCAGGGTGGCAACAGCAATGCATATGCCTGGATGATCGATGCCAGCCATAACGTAAAGGACCCCTTGGAAGATCTTCTCCCATCGGTTGAAGCGATCCTGATGGCTTATGCCCAGGCATTGCTGGTTAACCGGGAACAACTGGAAATAACCCAGCTGGAAAATGATGCGGCGGGCGCTCAGCAAATTTTGCAACAGGCTTTCCGGACCGATGTCCGGCCGCTGTTGCAGGAAGCGATGTTACGATCCGGTGGTGCGCTGGACCCACTGGGCTTGTTCCGTGAATTGGGAGTTCGACGGCAACTGATCAGGGAAAGGGGGGCTTCCACACAGGCCACCGGACTGTAGCCGGTTCACCGGAGTTCCTGCGGGAGTAGCAATATTCAGTATGATTCCTTGTATCGCAGTATTTGACATCGGCAAGACGAATAAAAAGCTATTGCTTTTTGATAAGCAATACCAGGTGATCCATTCCTTTTCCAGGCAATTTGAGGAGATCACAGATGAAGATAATTATCCTTGCGAAGACCTCGAAGCAGTTACTGCCTGGGTACTTGACAGCTGGAAGCAGCTGGAAGATGACCGGCACTTCGATATACAAGCGCTTAACTTTACAACGTACGGAGCCAGCTTCGTTCACCTGGACCGAAACGGAAAACAGGTGGGCAGGCTTTATAACTACCTGAAACCTTTTCCCGGGCCTTTGCTGCAACAGTTTCACGCACACTATGGCGATGAGGTGTCTTTTGCCACCGAAACTGCATCGCCCCCATTGGGGATGCTGAATTCAGGCCTGCAGCTCTACTGGCTGAAATATGAACGAGAAGAACTTTTTAAACAGGTTCGTTACTCCCTGCATTTGCCGCAGTATTTCTCCTGGTTGCTCAGCGGGCAGTATTGCTCGGAATTCACAAGTGTAGGGTGTCATACCGGTCTCTGGGATTTTAAAGCAGGCGATTATCACCGGTGGGTCCGGGAAGAAGGCATTGATATGCTATTCCCCCCGCTGATGAAAGACCCCTTCAACGGGGCGGTTCGTTTCAGGGGAAGCTATATTCCGGTTGGCACAGGGCTGCATGACAGTTCTTCAGCTCTGATTCCCTATCGCAAGCAGGCCACTTCCGGCTTTATGCTGCTGTCCACGGGTACCTGGGGCATCACGCTGAACCCGTTTTCGGAAGAACCGCTGAACCCTGACCTGCTTCATTCCGACTGCCTGAATTTTATGACCCCGGAAGGGGAAACCGTTCGGGCATCCCGTTTTTTTCTGGGACACTATCATGATGAAATGCTGAAGCGTCTTGAAACCGTATTTCACCCGGCCGCGATCAAGATCATTGACTGGGATCAGGAAGAAGTAGAAAAATGGGGTAATGCCAGCCTGAACGGACTGGGCGAGGATTTCGAGCAATGGGACATGCAGTATTTTAAAGAGTTCCGGCATGCCTATGCCACGCTGATGCGCGCGCTGGTGACCCGGCAGACGCGGGCCATTCGCCTGGCCGCCGGAATCAGCGGGAATCATCAGTTACTTTATCTGGATGGCGGGTTCAGCAAGAACGCTCTTTTCATTGCCATGTTGAAAAAGGAATTCCCGCACCTTTCCATTGAGTCGCTTGGCTTTCACGAAGGCACCGCTTTAGGAGCAGCCATGCACCTGGGTTTGTTTTGAAGAGGGGGTGGCCAAGGCACTAAATATTAACAATTGCCAATGGAAAATTTCCGGTCTTTACAAGATTCACGTATATTTAGGCTGCCGAAATAACCGAAAATCATGAAGCGAAGGACGTTCCTGCAATCTTCCCTTGCAACAGCAGCGCTGTTTAGCATAGTGCCCCGCCGTGTTCTTGGAAGGGGCTTTGTTGCGCCAAGTGACCAGATAACCCTGGGAGTAATTGGTACAGGTAAACAAAGTCACGGCCTCACCAGCCAGTTTATCAAGCTGGATGAGTGCCGGGTGATAGCGGCCTGCGACGTGTACAAAGGAAAACTAGACCGTTTCATCCGGGAGACTGACCGGCGTTACGCCGACAAACTGCATAATACATACTACCGGAGCACGAAAGGTTTCGCAGATTACCACGACTTGCTGGAAAAAGTGGATGCCGTGATCATTGTCACTCCTGATCACTGGCACGCCTTGCCAGCCATCCAGGCGATGGAAGCGGGGAAGGATGTGTATTGCGAAAAGCCGTTGTCACACACGGTGGAAGAGGGAAGGGCGATGGTGGAAGCTGCCCGGAGGCATCAGCAGATTTTACAGACCGGTAGCATGCAGCGTTCCCGTGAAGGGTTCAGGCACGCTTGCGAATTGGTGGTGAACGGTTACATTGGAGAAATACAGACAGTGAAGGTGAATGTCGGCGACCCGGCCATTCCCTGTGCACTTCCGGCCGAAGCCCGTCCCGCTGGTCTTGACTGGGATGCCTGGTTGGGGCCGGCCCCGCAGCGGCCGTTTAACGCGGTGATGGCGCCTCCCTTGTCATTTGACGGATATCCGGACTGGCGTCTGTACGAAGAATATGGCGGCGGTATTCTGTCTGACTGGGGTGCGCATATGTTCGATATCGCCCAATGGGGCCTGGGAATGGATCATTCCGGACCGGTGGAACTGATTCCTCCCACAGACCGGGAAGCCAAACGTGGCATGCAATTCCACTATGAAAACGGTGTAATCATGACTCACGAGGATTTCGGCAGAGGCTGGGCGGTAGAGTTCAAGGGCACTGAAGGACAATTGCAGGTGAGTCGTTCCTTTTTGGAGACCAATCCGGCATCGATTGCTTCAGTTACCCTAAAAAGTACTGATAAGCGACTTTATAAGAGTGACAATCACTATATGGACTGGATTCATTCAATAAAGACCCGGGAGCTTCCCATTTGCGATGTGGAGACGGGTCATCGTTCTGCTACGGTTTGCCACCTGGCCAATATTGCTTATGACCTCGGCATTCCGTTAAAGTGGAATCCGGTAAAGGAACGCTTCAACGACCGGAAAGCTAACCGACGACTAAACAAAAAGTACCGAAAACCCTATGACATTGGAATATAAACAAAGGCATCTACTCTGCATTAACCTGTTGTTCATTGTTTTATTGGCTTCTTGTAACAAGGAAAAAGTCGTTTACCGTCTGGATCCTTCACCGGGAAGTACGATCGTCTTCATTGGCAATACATTTGCTGAACGCTTACAGGAACATAATTATTTCGAAACCCTGTTATACCAGAGTTTTCCGGATCGTAAACTGCGTGTCCGAAATCTTGCTTGGAGCGCTGATGAAGTGAACCTGCGTCCACGGCCAATGAATTTTGGGACGCTGGACGAACATCTGCGGCAGCAGGAAGCCGGAATTATCTTTGCCAGTTTTGGACTTAACGAAGCATTCGACGGGCCCGACAGCCTGGAAAGTTTCAGGAAAGACCTCGGGAAGATGCTTTCTCATCTTCAGCAGCAGCAATACAATGGCACGGAGCATCCGCAGGTAATCCTGATCTCACCCATTGCACACGAAGAGTTGGGAGGATTTCTTCCCGATCCTTCAACAAACAACCGGTATCTGAAAGAATATGTAAAGGCAATGGAGGAGGTCGCCGGGGACCTGGATGTCCCCTTCATTGATTTATATGAACCTACCGCCGGCCTTGAGAAAGGTCCCGATTCCCTTACCATCAACGGCATTCACCTGAACGACCGGGGATATCGGGAAGTCAGCCAACTCCTGGCCCGGACGCTGGGTCTCCCGGAAAGCAGCTGGACTGACAATGAACACTCACGGCAGCTGAGGCGGGCGATCGCTAAAAAGAATCAGCATTTCTTTTATCGTTTCAAGGCTCAGAATGGCGAATATATTTATGGGCGCAGGCGAGAGTGGGCAGGCGGACAAACGTTGCCGGAAGAATCCATGAGAATTGACCGCATCGTTTCAAGGCTGGACAGCGTTGTGTGGGCAGGCAGTCCCGGAAACGCCATGCCGGACATGGAAGCGATCGGCCGGATCACTGATTTCAGAGAAGAAAGCAACCCGGAAGCGCCCGAATCAGCGGCCCGGCAGGCCCTTGAGGAGGCGAAAGCCGCGTTTGTACTGCCTGAAGGTTACCAGATTGAACTTTTTGCTTCCGAAGTGGATTTCCCCATTGCCAACCCGGTAGCGATCACATTCGATGCCAGGGGCAGGATGTGGGTAGCCAGCATGCCTACCTATCCGCATTACTTACCCGGAAAGTTACCCAGTGACCGGTTGGTGATCCTTGAAGACACGGATCAGGACGGAAAAGCCGATTCCCACCAGGTATTTGCCGACAGCCTGTACCTGCCTCTGGGTTTTGAATTAGGGCAAGGGGGGGTGTATGTCACCCAGGCACCAGATCTGGTCTTTTTGAAAGATACCAATGGAGATGACCGGGCCGATCTGCGTAAGACGTTGTTGAGCGGATTCGGTACCGAAGACTCTCACCATACCCTGAGTGCCTATACATGGGGTCCGGACGGGGCGCTGTATATTCATATGGGCACCTTTTTGCATTCTCAGGTTGAAACGCCTTACGGTCCCCGCCGGGGAGCCTACGGCACCACCTGGAGGTATGAGCCCCGGACGATGAAGCTGGAATCTTATATTTCCTACCCTTACGCTAACCCCTGGGGAAATGTATTCACTCGTGACGGAACACATATTATTGCTGATGTATCCACCGGGATGAATTATTTTGCGCCTCCCATGACGGTGGCGATCGATTATCCTAAAAAACATATGGGCATGCGTGATTTCCTGACCGCAAAGGCAAAACCGAAGACCTGTGGGGTAGAGATTGTTTCCAGCAGAGCCTTTCCGGAAGCGGTGCAGGGAAATATACTTTTTAATACATTTATTGGCTTTCAGGGAATTCGCCAGCATGTACCGAAGGAAGCAGGAAGTGGTATCATTGCCGATGAAACTGTTCCGTTGCTGCAATCCAAAGATCCTAATTTCCGCCCTGTTGACCTGAAGTTCGGGCCTGACGGCGCGCTGTATGTGGTAGATTGGTATGACCCGATCGTACAGCACGGAGAGCAGAGCTTCCGGGATCCCCTGAGGGATCATGTACGGGGTCGCATCTGGAGGATCACCTATCAGGAGAAGGAACCTCTGAAGATCGTTGATCTGACACAGCTAGGTGTCACAGAACTGCTCGATCGTCTGAAGGTTTATGAAGACCGGGAAAGGTACCGGGTCCGCACCCGGCTGGGCGACCTGCCTGAAGAAGAAGTATTGCCCGCCCTGAAGCAATGGATCGATCAGTTGGACAGCAACGATGCTGCGTATGAATATCATAAATTGGAGGGCTTGTGGGTGTACCAGCAATTTAGCCGTCCGCAGGAATCATTGGTTCTGGAATTATTGAAGGCTCGCGATCCGCATGTAAGAGCTGCGGCTACCAGGGTGCTTTATTACTGGGCCGGTCAGGTGTCCGGGGCCCCTGAACGCCTGGCTGAATTAGCCACTGACCCTTCGCCCAGGGTCCGGCTGGAAGGCATCGTTTCACTGAGTCATTTTAAGGATGAGTCTGCAGTCAACGCGTTGCTGGAAGCATCGGAATTGCCACAG
>DATCYD010000256.1:0-27254 GCA_036570465.1 Anseongella sp. | reverse complement strand
AACAAAAATACTTCGGCGATAAACCGGGGTTCGGCAGTACGGATAATAAAGCTCCTGTCGGTAGATAATTTGTTAGTGGAATATAGAAGTTTAGGGTAATCTTCTTCCACCTCCACTTCAGTTAGTAGTTTCTCTCGGCTCTCCATAAAATACGGGTTTTAGTAAAGATTTATATTACATTTTGTTCGTTTTGCGTTTTATCCGCCGGATCGTCGGGTTTTGGAACCACTAACACCGGCCACCTGGATTTCCGGACAACCTGCTCGGCTACGCTTCCCATTAACAGGTGATCCAGGCCGGAACGTCCATGTGTTCCCAGTACGATCAACCCCGGTTCATATTCTGCGGCAATCCGCAGGATCCCATGCACAGGACGGTCATCAGGCATGGAAGTCCGGGTTTCAACTCCGGTTCCATACGTTGTCTTCAGCGAGGCCAGCAGGTTTTCGCCAGAGGTCCGCACCGTGTCCATTACCTCAGGTGCCATTGCTCCGCCCATCATATCTCCGACGGCAAGCGTGATGTCAATGACATGTACCAGCATGACTTCAGCATCCGCGGTACGGGCAAGGTCATAACCGGCTTGAACTGCCCGTTCTGAATAGGGGCTTTCGTCCACTGCGATCAATATCTTTTGGAAATCCAAATGCATCGTGGTTCGTTATGCTGTATGAAGTTAAGAAAAAATGAAGTTGAATGCAAGATTCCGGCCGAGTTGCAAGAAAAAAGTGCAATTATTAATCCAGGCGGATCTCCCACACCATGACATTCTTGTCATCGCTCACCGAAACAAGGGTGTGGTCATTTGCCCAGAGAAGCTTGTTAACAGACAAGACATGTCCGCCAGATCCCACCAGATCGATGGTTTTTACAGGGGAGAAATCATCAAACCGCCAGATTCGGATGGTCTTGTCCATACTGGCCGTAGCAAACCAGCGTCCTCCCGGATGGAAACAAATGTGATTGATCGCATACATGTGCGCAGGAATACTTCCCACTTCAGTAAAAGAGGCTGTGTCCCAAATTTTCAGCTGAGCATCCCGTGCTCCGGAAAGCAGGTGCTTTCCATCAGGTCCATATTGAAGGCTGAAAACAGACATGGTGTGTCCGTTCAGTTCAGCCAGGAGGCTCAGTTCAGTCGTGTCATAGATCCTGATCAGATTATCGCGGCAACCAAAGGCGATTTGCCTTTCGTCAGGGCTGAGGCTAATGCAACGAACCGTATCGTCCGAAACCCGGAACGTGTAAACAAGGTGAAAATCTACCAGGGACCAAACTGAAACATGACCGTCCTCACTGGCGACATAGATCAGTTGATTTGCAACAGATGTTTTAATGTCGAATACAGGAGCGCGGTGCAGGGACAACACCTTCACCGGGCGTTCTTCCTTCAGGTGGATGATACTTACCTGTCCGCTGCGCTCTCCCACCATGAGAAGGGGGGAAGAGGCAGGACGGTGGAGGGCATACACAGAGCTGCTCACCTTTACCAGCACCTTTTCATGCTTCATTTCCCGCAAATCCCATTTCACAATTCCCGGATCGTTGCCCCCTGTATAAAAAACAAAAGGCTCCAGGCCGCTTTCAATCGTGAAAACCGGACTCCGGTGCCCAGGAAGTACCCCTATGTTTTTTACCCGGATCATATCCTCAGGGAAGCCGTTTTGTCAGCGGTGTCTTTTTCTTAAATGTTCGCTCAACTCGCCCAGACTGACCCCTTTTTCACGCAGCAATACCAACAGGTGAAACATCAGGTCAGACGATTCATCCAGCAAATCTTCCCGGGTTTGGGCCAGGGCGGCAATAACAGTTTCAGTAGCCTCTTCACCCACTTTCTGGGCTATTTTATTCAAGCCTTTTTCATGAAGCTTATTCACGTACGAACTCTCCACAGGATTTTTGTAACGATCGTCGATAATGGCTTCCAGGCGAAACAGGAATGGAATATCCTGATCATTGTCGAAACAAGCGGTGGTTCCGCGGTGACAGGCAGGCCCCGCGGGTTCGGCTAGTATCAGCAAGGTGTCGTTATCGCAGTCGGGGAACATTTTTTTTACCTGCAGAAAATTACCGCTTTCTTCTCCCTTGGTCCACAGGCGGTTCTTGCTGCGTGAGAAAAAGGTGACGCGGTCTTCGGCGATGGTTTTTACAAGGGCCTCGCTGTTCATATAACCCAGCATCAGCACCTGTCCGGTTTGCCAGTGCTGCACGATTACCGGCAACAGGCCATTGTTCTTACTAAAATCGAGTTCCATTTGTAACCTTCTTATAATCTTACTTCTATGCCGTCTTCTTTTAACTTATTCTTTAAATCAGGGATGGCAATCTCTCCATAATGAAATACCGAAGCCGCCAAAGCAGCATCCACGCCTGTTTCCCGAAATACCTCCGTAAAATGAGAAGCGCTACCCGCACCACCCGAAGCGATCAAAGGGATGGAGAGATCCTGATTAACCTTTCGCAACAACTCACAATCAAACCCCTCTTTCGTGCCATCGTGGTCCATGGAAGTAAGCAGGATCTCACCTGCTCCACGTTCTACCACTTCCCGGATCCAGGTTTCAGTTTCCCATTCTGTAGGTAACCGGCCCCCGTTCAGATGAACAATGTTCCTGCCGTTTACCCGCTTTGTATCTATAGCGATCACAACGAACTGACTGCCGAAAGTTTCAGCAAAAGCGTTTACAAGCCCCGGATTGCGTACTGCCGCTGAATTCAGGGATATTTTGTCAGCGCCGGCGTTTAGCAGGACACCTGCATCATCCAATTCGCTAATGCCACCTCCGATGGTAAACGGAATGCTGATTTGCCGCGCTACTTCGCTGGCCAGTTGAGAAAGGGTCTTGCGTTTTTCATGAGTTGCGGTAATATCCAGGAATACAAGCTCATCAGCACTTTGACGAGAATATTGCCAGGCCAGCTCTACGGGATCACCCGCATCCCGCAAGGCCACGAAATTAATTCCCTTAACCGTACGTCCATCTTTGATGTCCAGGCAGGGAATGATGCGTTTACTGAGCATTTTTAAAAGTTTACGAGCGACTTCAGGTTCCAGTCCTTTACCTGCTGGATGCTGATCTTGCCCTCGTAAATAGCTTTACCGGTCACTGCCGATTCTACCTTTACCTTTTCCAGTTGCTCAAAATCCTTCATGGAACTGATGCCGCCCGAGGCGATGATCTTGATGACCGGGGCATGCGCCTTCAGTTTCTTGTAAAGAGAGGCATCCACCCCATCCAATTTACCATCTTTGGCGATGTTCGTACACAAAAAGCGATAAAAGCCCAGATCCAGACAGCGATCCACGTAATCCATCAGCTTGATTGGAGAAGACTCCATCCAGCCACTGTATTTAATCACCTCATCCAACACATCAATGGCCACTACTACCTGATCGGAACATTTTGTCTTTCCGCAAATCTCCTTGCTCAGTTTCTCCAGGAAATCCGGCTGAGTAATAGCCTGCGTCCCCACGATAATGCGATGAAAGCCCAGATCGATGAGTTCTTTCACCTTGTCAATGGTACGAACCCCACCACCGTACTGTACTTTAATGTTTTTAGAGCGCCTCAGGATATCCACCAGGTATTCCTGGTTGCTGAAATCGCCCCGGGCGCCGTTAAGATCGATAATATGCACGAAATCAGTACCCGGAGAGTCCAGCTGTCCAAGCATATCTTCCAGCGTAGTATCGTAAAAAGTGACCTGTTGATAATCGCCCTCCCGTAGGCGGACAACTTTCCGATCCAGAATATCAATGGCAGGAATAATATTCATCTCAGCTGATTTTAGATTCTAATAAAATTCTTCAACAATTGTTCCCCCGCTTCACCGGACTTTTCAGGGTGAAATTGCACCCCGAAAAAATTATCTTTCATGATCGAAGAGGAAAAGTTTGTTCCGTATTCAGTCGAAGTGAGGGTAAAATTAGTATTTAATTCGATATAATATGAGTGCACAAAATAAAATTGACTTTCGTCCGGAATCCCTTCAAACAAGGGGCCCGGCTTTTCAACCCTGACCTTGTTCCACCCGGTGTGTGGAATTTTTAACCCGCCTTTGCTTATGAAACGATGGGTTTTGACAGGTATTATTCCGGTAAGGGTAGAATTCCCTTCTTCTGACCAACCGGTTAGTAGCTGCATCCCCAGGCAAACCCCCAGCAAAGGCTTGTCAGTCGCCTGGATCAGCGGAATCAATCCGGTGTCCTGAAGTTTCCGCATCGCTGCCCCCGCATGTCCCACGCCAGGAATAATATACCGCTGATATCCTTCAAACTCCTCCGCCGAAGTAACCAACCCATACCGCTCCCCAATGCGATCCAAACTGCATTGCAACGAAAACAAATTCCCCGCCCCGTAATAAACAATTCCAACCATAATTAAATAGTTCCCCCCCACGGTGGAAACCACCTTGGGGGGAGTTTCGAGTTTCTGGTTTCTAGTTAATCCAACCAACAACCAGCAACTAGTAGCTAGAAACCAGTTAAAGAATCCCCTTCGTACTGGGCAGTTGATTACCAGTAACGCGAATGGCTTCTTTAATACATTTGGCCAGTGCTTTGAAACTGGCTTCAATTTTATGATGATCATTCTGGCCTTCCAGAATGCTTAAATTCAGATTGATACCAGCGTTGTCCGAAAAGGATTTTAGCCAGTGTTCAAACATTTCGGTGGGGAAATCGCCTACGTATTCACGGCGGAATTCTCCTTTGAATACCATCCAGGCGCGGCCTGAAAGGTCAATGGCGCATTGTACCAGGGCTTCATCCATGGGCAACAGAAATCCATAACGGCTGATGCCTCGTTTGTCACCCAGGGCTTGCCGGAATGCCTGGCCAAGGGCAATGGCGCTATCTTCAATGGTATGGTGCTCATCAACTTCCAGGTCTCCTTTGACGGTAAGCTGGAGATCGACGCCAGAATGCTTTACCAGCTGGTCCAGCATGTGGTCGTAGAATTTGAGGCCGGTGTCGATCCGTGGTGTTCCGGTTCCGTCCAGATCCAGAAACAGGCTGATTTTAGTTTCTTTCGTGTTTCGTTCCAGTTTGGCCCGTCTGGAACCGGTGCTGCAGAGATAATCAACAATTTCAGGCCAGGAGGCCAGGGTGGTGTCTGCTTCGGGGTCGTTTTCTTCGCCGAAACGGATGCTTTTACAGCCCAGGTTGCGGGCTAGTTCTACGTCCGTATAACGGTCTCCGATGACGTATGACTGGTTCAGATCGATCTGATTTTGTTGCAGATAGGGGATCAGGAGTCCTGTACGGGGCTTGCGGTTTGGGCTGTTGTCCTGTTCAAATGATTCGTCAATGAAGATCCCGGCGAATTCAACACCCTCGTTGCGAAGGATGGTGAGCATTTTTTGATGCGGCTTTTGGAAATCTTCTTCCGGAAACGATTCTGTGCCGCGCCCGTCCTGGTTGGAAACCATCAGCAATTCGTAGCCGTTATCCTGCAATTTTTTTAATGCGGAGATCGCATAGGGAAGAAACTCCAGCTTCTCAAGGCTATCTACCTGGAAATCAAAGGGAGGTTCTGCGATGATAGTCCCGTCACGGTCAATGAATAGTACTTTCTTCATATTGGCGGGTTCATGTTTTTTAACGCTTCCAGCAATGTTGTGTTTTCTGAAGGGGTTCCGATGGTGATCCGAAGACAGCCTTCGCAAAGCAGGACACGCGAACGGTCCCGCACAACAATGCCTGTTGCGATCAGGTGGCGGTAAACAGCTTCGGTGTCACGGGTTTTTACCAGCAGGAAATTTGCTTCGCTGGGATAAATCTTTTCAACCCGGGGAAGCGATGCGAGGGCTTCAGCCAGTTTTTCCCGTTCTTCGGTGGCCTGGCGGGTCCATTGGTTCACCTGTTCCAGGCTTTCCAGGGCGGTAATTGCCAGCTGCTGGGAGGCCTGGTTCAGATTATAAGGGGGCTTTACCCGGTTAAGAACCTGAATGATGGCTTCAGATGCGAAGGCCATGCCGATGCGGAGCCCGGCCAGGCCCCAGGCTTTGGACAGGGTTTGCAGGATTACCAGGTTCGGATATTCATCAAGTTCCTGAATAAATGAGCGGTACCTGGAATAATTGATATAGGCCTCGTCGATCACAACCAGGCCGCTGAAATTACTAAGGATCGTTTCAATTGCGCTTCGGTCAATCGAATTGCCGGTAGGGTTATTGGGCGAGCAAATGAATATCATCTTGGTAGTCTCGTCAACTTCCCGGGCGATGGTATCCAGATCGGGTTGGAAATCGGACAGGAGAGGGGCTTTTCGTACCTCCACATCGTTGATGTTGGCAGAAACCTCGTACATGCCATAGGTGGGAGGCAGGGTGACGACATTGTCGATACCCGGTTGACAGAAAGCACGATAGAGCAGGTCTATGGCTTCGTCACTACCATTTCCCAGGAAAATCCGGGAAGCAGGTACGGACTTGATTTCGCTGATCTTTTCCTTCAGGTGTTGCTGCAGGGGATCGGGATAGCGGTTGTAGGCTTCGGGCAGCGGAGAGCCGAAGGCATTTTCATTGGCGTCCAGATAAACCTGAGCGTTGCCGGCAAATTCATCCCTGGCAGAAGAATAGGGAATCAGCTGACGGATGTTGTCCCGCAGCAAGCGGTTCAGATCAAAAAAATCGTTGTTTTTTGTTGCCATGTCAATTCTCAGCTACGCCGGAGGCTTACCGAACGGCGGTGAGCCTCCAGGCCTTCTATTTCAGCCATTGTCTCAATAGCGGGTCCCAGGTTTTCGATGCCTTCACTGGTAATATGCTGAAAGGTGATCTTTTTGATAAAGGCATCTACAGAAACGCCGGAATAGGCACGTGCAAAGCCCGATGTGGGCAGTGTATGATTGGTCCCTGAAGCATAATCTCCGGCGGCTTCAGGCGTGAAGTTCCCCAGGAATACGGATCCCGCATTGCGGATTTGTGGTACCAGTGATTCATACTGGTCACTGGCGATAATCAAGTGTTCACTCGCGTAATGATTGGCGAAGGTAAGCGCTTCATTCAGGTTGGCGGTTTCAATGGCAAAGGAATTAGCAAGGGCTTTGCCTGCGATTTCCATGCGAGGTAGTTCCGCCAGCTGATCGCTGAGTTCTTTGTTCACCTTTTCAATGATCTCACCTGAGGTGGCCACCAAAACCGCCTGGCTGTCGGCGCTGTGTTCGGCCTGGGCCAGCAGGTCGGAAGCTACGAAGTCAGGCCGGCAGCTTTCGTCGGCAATGACCAGGACTTCAGACGGGCCGGCGGGCATATCAATGGCTACCCCGTATCGGGAATGGGCCATCATCTTGGCACGGGTTACGTATTGGTTGCCCGGTCCGAACAGTTTGCTGACTTTAGGAATGGTCCCGGTGCCGAGCGCCATGGCTGCGATGGCCTGGGCGCCTCCGGCGAGATAAATTTTTTCTATCCCCAGTATTTTGGCCACATAAGCAATATGCGGACTCAGCTTGCCGTTCCGGTGGGGAGGGCAGCAGACCACGATGTCCCGGCAACCGGCAATTTTAGCAGGAATACCTAGCATCAGCAGGGTGGAAGGCAAGACGGCTGTTCCTCCGGGAATGTATAATCCAACCTTCTGAATCGCCCGTTGTTCACGCCAGCATGTTACACCGGCGGTGGTTTCTGTTTTTTCTTCCTTACCCAGCTGGGTTTGGTGAAACTTATAGATGTTTGCGTAGGCGACCTGGAGAGCCTTCCTGTCTTTTTCTTCGACTTGAGAGGCCAGTTTTTCAATATCTTCTTTTTCAACAAAAAGGCGTTCAGGCCGCACTCCGTCATATTTTTCCGCAAACTCAAACAGAGCCTGGTCACCGGCTTCCTTCACCCGGTCAACGATCTCTTCAACCGTTTTGCTGATTTTATTGGAAATATCCGTATTGCGTTCACATAAATCAGCGATTTCCGAAGCGCTGAGTTTAGCGTATGAATAGGTTTTCAGCATTAGAAAATAATTTTTTCGACGGGCAGCACCACAATGCCCTCAGCCCCCGCCTTGCGTAGTTTGCTGATCTTTTCCCAGAAATCCTCTTCCGATATGACGGTATGTACGGCGCACCATCCTTCTTCGGCCAATGGTACAATGGTAGGGCTTTTAATGCCGGAAAGCAAGCTGCTTATGGCTTCAATATTGCTTCGCTCGGTATTCAATACGACGTACTTGCTTTCTTTTGCCCGAAGGACAGATCGCAACCTTAATAACAATTCCTGCACCTGTTCGTTTTCATCGGCAATCCCGTTTTTCGCAATCAGGACCGCTTCTGAAGTAAGGACATCGGCAAATGGTTTCAATCCGTTGCTTTTCAGAGTTCCTCCGGTGGAGACGATGTCGCAGATGGCATCGCTTAGTCCCAGGTTGGTAGAGATCTCTACCGATCCACTAATAAGCCTGACCGTTGCGTTAACCCCCTGCTGATCCAGAAATTTCTTCAGGATATTGGGATAGGAGGTGGCAATGGCCTTTCCTTCCAGATCCCGTACACTATTTACATCACTGTGATTGGGCACCGCGATCTTCAGGGAGCACCTGCCGAAACCAAGGCGCTGCAAATAGGTCACATCGGCTCCGGTTTCTTCAATGACGTTTTCGCCCACAATACCCAGATCGGCAATGCCGTCCTGCACATATTCGGGGATGTCATCGTCCCTTAGAAACAGGATTTCAAGGGGGAAATTTCGGACGGGCGATATCAGAGAGCTCTTGTAGTTTTCGAAACTGAGCCCACATTTGCTGAGAATGTCTACTGATTTTTCGTTGAGCCGCCCGGATTTTTGTATGGCGATTTTGAGCGTTTTCAAGTTATAAATTTTATTACTGCGAGTTAAAAATGAAGATTATGATCCATTAGAGATTGAAATTATGCGCTACACCACTTCCGTGGTGATGATGCATATGGCGATGGATGAACGGCAACTTCATTATTGAGTAATTAAAATTCTGGGCAAATATAGCCATTTGTTTCAGGAGTGAAAACGTTTCAGGTAATAATCCCATACCAGAATACCAGCGCTTACAGCTACATTCAGTGAATGCTTGGTTCCAAACTGCGGAATCTCCAGACAGGTCGCGGCCATCTCCAGGGAGTCTTCACTTATACCATGAACCTCATTACCAAAGATAAAGGCATATTTTTCACCTTCTTTGGGGCGAAATTCCTGCAAGGGAATGCTTCCCTCGGCTTGTTCAATGGCAATGAGCCTGTAATTTTCCTTCCTGAGGGCAGTCAGGGCCTCCCCTGCATCGCGGCTATGCTGCCAGGATACCGAATTGGTAGCGCCCAGGGCCGTCTTTTCAATTTCACGGTGGGGAGGTTGTCCTGTGATCCCGCATAACCAGATCTTTTCCAGAGCGAAGGCGTCGGCTGTACGGAAAACCGAGCCCACGTTATGCATGCTGCGGACATTGTCCAGAACAATGGCTACCGGCAATTTTGGCAGCTGCCGGAATTCTTCGATACCGGGCCTTCCCAGTTCTTCGCTTTTCAGTTTTCTCATCTCCTCATTTTTCGCCTCCTGACCCTCATTCGCGGGACTTTCAACAAGCTGTTGATTATTTTAATTTTCTGCTGAAAGGGGTAATGCGTAATTTCGTTGCCTGTTCATTCCTTCTAACCGTCGCAAAATTGGCAAAATCAAAGCAAAATAAAGAAACGCCCCTGATGAAACAGTATAACCAGGTAAAAGCCAAATACCCGGGTGCGCTGCTGTTGTTCAGAGTAGGCGATTTTTATGAGACATTCGGCGAGGACGCGGTTAAAGCATCCGGAATACTGGGGATTGTACTTACCCGGCGGGCAAACGGCGCTGCTTCGCATATAGAACTGGCGGGGTTTCCCCATCATTCACTGGATAGCTACCTGCCCAGATTGGTGCGGGCGGGACAACGCGTGGCCATATGCGATCAGCTGGAAGATCCTAAAATGACCAAAACGATTGTCAAGAGGGGGGTGACCGAAGTGGTGACACCGGGTGTGGCCTATAGTGACAACATGCTGCAACATGCCTCCAGCAATTACCTGGCAGCGCTTCATTTTGGCCAGAAGAACACAGGCGTGGCATTTTTAGATATTTCCACAGGAGAATTTATGGCAGCCCAGGGAGAACGATCCTATATCGATAAGCTTCTCCAGAGTTTCCGGCCTTCAGAGGTCATTTTCCAGCGAAAAAAAGGAAAGGATTTTCTGCAGCAGTTTGGCGAGGGGTTTTATACCTACTCCCTGGAGGACTGGGTATTCGGTGAGGATTATGCCCGTGAAACCTTGCAAGGGCATTTTAATACGCATTCGCTCAAAGGTTTCGGCCTTGAGCGCCTGGACGATGCCGTTGTAGCGGCAGGCGCCTGTCTGCATTATATTCGGGACAACCAGCATACCAACGTGCCTCATATTGCGTCTCTTGTAAGGATTGCGGAAGAAAAACACGTATGGCTGGATCGTTTTACGATCCGGAACCTGGAGCTTATCAACCCCTCAGCCGAAGGTGGCCGGGCGCTGCGTGATGTGCTGGATAGTACTTCTACCCCCATGGGAGCGCGTCTGCTGTCCCGATGGTTGCTCATGCCCCTGAAGGAAAAGGATGCCATTGAGCAACGCCTGCGTGTGGTGGAACACTTGTTCCGGGAGGAAACCTTCAGGACAACACTGAAAGAAAATATCCGGCAGATCGGTGACCTGGAACGACTGATTTCCAGAATTGCTTTGCAAAAAGCCAGTCCGCGGGACGTGTCTCAGCTTGGGCGTGATCTCCGGGCCATTGAGCAGATCGCAGGCCTGTGTATAGATTCAGGTTCTGAGGAACTGGTGCAGATCGGGGAGCAACTGGACCCCTGCCTTGAACTGGTGGAAAAAATTGGCCGCCAGTTGCAGTCTGACCCGCCGGCGCAGTTAAACAAGGGAAATGTAATTGCCAACGGCGTATCACCGGAACTGGATGATCTCCGGGCCATTTCTACTGGTGGAAAAGACTATTTGCTAAATCTTCAAAAATCTGAAAGTGAACGTACTGGTATATCTTCGTTAAAGATATCATTTAATAATGTTTTCGGGTATTACCTGGAAGTAACACATGCACATAAAGACAAGGTGCCGGAGGAATGGATCCGGAAACAAACCCTGGTCAATGCGGAGCGGTACATCACGCCTGAGCTGAAAGAATATGAAGAAAAGATCCTGGGAGCCGAAGGAAAGATCCTTCAGCTGGAGTCGCAGTTGTTTGCTGAATTGCTGCGTGGGATCGGGCCCTTTATCAAGCCGGTGCAACAGAACGCGGCCCTGATTTCGCGCCTTGATGTGTTGCTGGGATTCGCCTTGCTCGCCACGCGAAACCACTATGTGCGGCCGGAGATTACGGACGAAACCCTGATTGACATTCGGGAAGGAAGGCATCCGGTGATTGAGCAAAGCCTGGAGCCTGGCGAGGAGTATATTCCCAACGATATCCGGCTGGATACCGAAGCGGAGCAGGTGTTGATTATTACAGGACCCAATATGGCCGGTAAATCGGCGATTTTGCGGCAAACCGCGCTCATTGTACTGATGAGCCAGGCGGGTTCCTTTGTGCCCGCCGCCTCGGCCAGGATTGGGTGGGTGGACAAACTCTTTACCCGTGTTGGCGCTTCGGATAATCTTTCTTCCGGAGAATCGACCTTCATGGTGGAGATGAATGAAACGGCCAATATTCTTAATAATATTTCGGCCCGGAGCCTGATCCTCCTGGACGAGATCGGTCGCGGAACCAGTACATATGACGGCATTTCCATTGCCTGGTCCATTGCTGAATACATTCACGATCATCCCTCGGCGAGGGCCCGAACCCTGTTTGCGACTCATTATCATGAGCTGAATGAAATGGCAGCTAGCATGCCACGGGTAAAGAATTACAATGTATCCATCAGGGAAGTAGGGAATAAGGTAATATTTCTCCGGAAATTGGTACCGGGCGGTAGCGAACATAGCTTTGGTATTCATGTTGCGCGTATGGCCGGCATGCCACAGTCTATTCTTGACAGGGCAAACCTGCTGTTGAAGCAACTGGAAGAAGAACGTTCTTCGGACAGTTCCCTGAAGAATGATATAGGCCGTGCGGCTGCCAGAGATAATTTTCAGTTGAGCATGTTCGCGCTGGAAGACCCGGTGCTGATCCGGATCCGTGATGGCCTGAAAGACCTGGATGTGAATGCTCTGACTCCGGTGGAAGCACTGTTAAAACTGGACCATATCAGGAAGCTGCTGAACGAATAGGGTTGCAGCTCAAAATACGTCTTTCAATATTCCATCCGGGCGGAGCGCATCCTTAACCGAATCAAACGGCACCTTCAGAATGGTAGCCCCCATGGAATAGGGTGCAATGTCGTATGGATTGTAGTAAAATAACAAGCCTTCCCGGGTGATCGCAAAATTTTCAGTCAGGTGAAAAGGGCTGTTATCGTCTTCTTCTGACATGTAAAAGTAACCTGCTTCTTTCAATGACTGTCCGGCGGGAATGTTGTTTTCCTTGCGAAAAAGGGACTCGGCAATTCGTTCAAGAGTATCCTGTTTCCCTTCCGCGATAAGATCATCGAGAAATATTCGTTGTCCGCCTGCGGGAATGAAATTGGCGAACAAATGAATGCGCATTCCGTGGGCGCCCCCCAGGTAATTGTCTTCTGAGAGCTGCAGGGTAATGAACCTGCTGTTGTTGGCAAGTAGTTCAATTTCCCGGCGGATGTGCCATTTGGCCCGGCTATCAGGGAACTCCTGCCTGAATTTTTCGTAATCGGCAATGAAGGATTTGCTAAACTCCTCGGGAGTAAGGGTATTGTCGCCGCTTCCGTCGGTACCGGTCAGCCAACGTTCGATCTGTTGGGTGAGGGTATCGTTCAGTGCGTTGTTCCCTGATCCTACGATCCGTGGGTAGGAAAAGTAAATGGTTGTACAGTCGTTTTGGCTGGTATCACAATTGTTCTCCTGCTGAAAGATATCCATCGTGACAAATCGTATTGCGGCACCTGCTTCCCGTCCGTTTTCTCCATTCTCCCGGTTCCCGCAGGAAACCAACAAAATAAAGACCGGACAGAGGATAAATGTGTAAAGCTTTTTCATACGGGGTGCTCTGCAAAAAAAAAGCCAGAAATCCCGGTTGCAGTGATCGCCATACAACACCATGCTGGAAAAATATTCGTTTATAGTAGGAAGATCATTAAATTTAAGGATCTTCATAGCAAACCATCAAGATGAAAAGAGGAATCCTTTTAGGGGCTATTTGCTTGCTGCCTTTCTTCCTTCGGGCTCAGGGCAAAGCAGTAAGTATTAAGCTGGTAAGTTTTGAGCACCTGCAGCAACGCCTTCAGCAAGGAACGGATACCACATTCGTGGTGAATTTCTGGGCTACCTGGTGTGGGCCCTGCCTTGAAGAAATCCCTTATTTTGACCGGTTACAGGAAAAATATTCCTCAAAAAAGGTCAAAGTTCTGCTGGTGAGCCTCGATTTTCGTTCTCAACTGAAAACAGGTGTTATTCCTTTTGTTAAAAAAAGTGAGTTAATCTCGGAGGTGATTTTGCTGGATGAAGCCGATCATGGTGCGATAATCGAGAAGATAGATCCTTCCTGGTCAGGGGCGCTTCCCGCCACGCTGCTGGTCAATACGGCTACGGGGGCCGGGAAGTTTCACGAAGGAAGCTTTAACTTTGATGAACTGGAAGCATTTTATTTACTCACCCAATAAATAGCGTGTTATGAAACATCAGTTATTCCTCTTCGGCGCCCTGTTTTTCCTGGCGCTTCCTGCCGCCCGGGCGCAGCAGTCCTATTCCGACGGATATGCCATTGGTGATAAAGCGACATCCTTTTCACTGAAGGACGTCAGCGGAAAAATGGTTTCCATGGACGACTATGATTCCGCCAAGGGGTACATCGTCATTTTTACCTGCAATACCTGTCCGTATTCAAAGGCGTATGAGTCGCGTATCAGTGATCTGCATGAAAAATACGCTTCCGGCGGGTTTCCGGTGCTGGCTGTCAACCCCAATGACCCCGAAGTTTCCGGAGGAGATTCGTACGAGGCCATGAAGGAACGGGCGGCTGCCAAAGGATTTGAGTTTCCCTACTTGTTCGACCCCGGCCAAATCATTACCAAACAGTACGGTCCCCAGCGTACGCCGCATGTGTTCCTCCTGGAAAAGACTTCAGAAGGAAATGTGGTACGTTATGTGGGAGCGATCGACAACGATACTGAAAATACCAATCCGGACAAGATTTCTTATGTGGAACAGGCTGTCAAGGCAATTAAGTCGGGGCGCCAGCCTGATCCGGCCACGACCAAAGCCATCGGCTGCGGGGTGAAATGGCAGAAATCCTGAGCGGCGATTTCCCGGCAAGAGGCGGACGTAATTACCGGCTTTTTTACCGATATTTGCCTCATGACTGAATTGACCGAGAAACTAAAGCTTAACCTCAAACGTCCCATTGTTTTTTTTGATCTTGAAACCACTGGCGTTCATGTGGGAGTGGACCGCATTGTGGAATATTCCTTCCTGAAAGTCATGCCTGACGGTACTACCATGGGGCTTACCCGGAAGGTCAATCCTGAAATGCCCATTCCCCTTAGTTCTTCGCTGATACACGGTATTTATGACGAAGATGTAAAGGAAGAACAAACCTTTCGCCAGCACGCGAAGAATCTGTCTCAGTTCCTGGAAGGCTCCGACCTGGCAGGATATAACTGCATAAAATTCGATATTCCCGTACTCATGGAGGAGTTTTTGCGGGTGGGCATTGAGTTTGATTTTGAAGGCAGAAAAGTAGTGGACGTTCAGAATATCTTTCATCAGATGGAACAACGGACGTTGAAAGCCGCCTATAAATTCTATTGCAATAAGGAATTGATCGCGGCTCATTCTGCCGAGGCAGACATTGTGGCAACCTATGAAGTGCTGCTGGCCCAGCTTCAACGCTATGACGGAGTAGAGATCGAGGATAAGGACGGGAAAAAATTTGTTCCCGTTCAAAACGATGTAGAGCAGCTTCATAAATTCACCGTCCTCAGGCAAAATGTCGATTTTGCAGGCCGCATGATCTATGACGAACAGGGCAGGGAAATATTCAACTTTGGAAAACACAAGGGTCGCCTGGTGGAAGAGGTGCTGGGACGGGAGCCCAGTTATTATGACTGGATGATGAACGGTGATTTTCCGCTTTACACCAAGAAAAAACTGACCGAGATCCGGCTCCGGAAATTCAATAAATAACCGGACGGCTTGTTGGAGACTTCCGGTAAAGCTGCCTGTTTTTGTGAAAGTTGGTAATTTAAAGACCGCTGATCGCTGAGAGCATGGGCCCGGGGTTCAACCCAAGTCCTTCTTCCTGACGAACAATGACACCCTCCTTGTTCAGTAAGGTGACGATATTGGAATGCGCAAAGTAACCCCCGGCCTGCTTCTGGTATTTTACATCCAGCAACATGGATAGCATCCGGACCGCTTCCTCGTCTCCGTGCAGAAGCAGCCAGTTGTCTTTCAGCCCCATCATTTCAGCAAATTCCTTTAGTCGTTGCGGCTGGTCCCGTTCGGTATCGAACGACACCAGGACAAAAATCACTTCGGAAGCCTTGTCAGGAGGGATTTCACTGCTTATTTTCTTCATGTCGGCAATGGTCCGGGGACAGGCAAACTCGCAATGTGTAAACACCATTGCCAAAACGGGTATCTTGCCCCGAAGGTTTTTCAGCTGGATGGTATCGCCCTGCTGATCGTGCCATTCTTCTGTCATCTGATAGACTGATTCCTGGGGGAGTTCCTTAATGGCTTCCAGCTGCTTTCCCTGCCCGGACGCATCTGATCCCTGTCCTGGCTCAGTATTCCCTTCCCGCCGGGATTGGTTGTGCTGGGTGTTGTTCCCACATCCCTGCAAGAATAGGATCAACAGAGGGAAAATTATTTTCGCTGTATTTTTCATAAATCCTTTGCGCATCGGAAACCAAGATTGGAAACTGTGTATCTGGCTTTCAGGCTGCCTCTGAATGCAAAACGCATAAATGATGCATAGTCTTCCCGGTCAGCAGCTCCAAAGGCGGCTGATGCGCAGAACAGTTCCCGCTGAACGGCAGAATTGCTCCGGGAATCTCCGCCCATGACGATGCTGTTAAAGTCATAGACCCATTCCCAAACCGATCCGTGCATATCATATAAGCCGAATTCGTTCCTGAATACAGACCCGGCCACGGGCAGTGTTTTTCGGGAAGGCTGACTGTACCAGGCTAAAATAATTTCTTTGACTGATTTATTCTCCCCGGTTGGGGCGGCGTTTGCTGCATATTCCCATTCCTGCAGGGTCGGAAGCCGAAGGCCTTTCCATTTGCTGTATGCGTTGGCGGCAAACCAGGAAATATTGGATACTGGACTATTTTCGATCTGTATATTACCAATTTCAAGATCACCTTTCCAGTGTTTCAGGTAGCCTGAATCGGCAAATAATGCTGGAATCCGGGAGCGGGCCCACTGAGGGTTCGCCTTCACAAAGGTGAGGAACTCAGCGTTGGTTACCGGCTTATCATCCAGGAAAAAAGACTTTACGGCTACATCCTGCTTTGTATTGGCGTCATTATTAACGCTGTAGAATGGGGTGTAGCGACCTGCCGGAATCCGGATCATGCCCTCCGGAGCTTTCCCGGAAGGCGTTTGTGGCGACCGTTCAGGTGGGGCGTGAAAAGCCAGTAGCCCGCCGGCAAATAATATCAGAAAATATCCGATTTGAAGTCTCATGACCGGTTGATTAATTCCCTTGTTCTAAAGTTATTGGCCCAGCCTTACAGCGGATACTTCTTCAGCAGTAACCAGTCCGCCCTGGTTGCCCCAGGTGTTGCGGATGTATGTAAGTACACTGGCAATTTCGTCGTTGGAGAGCATCATCTGAGGCATGATGCCATCGTATTCTACACCATTTACAACGATCTTTCCACTGAGTCCATGCAGGATAATGCCCGCTCCTTTATCTTCCCGGGCCATCAGGTAATCGGAATTTGCCAGAGGAGGAAACGCTCCGGCCAGCCCCTGTCCGGATAATTGATGGCAAGCGGCACAGTTTCCTTCATAAAGCACTTTGCCTAGTTTTAAGTGTTCATCCAGCGATCGTTCGGGAATTTCGGCGCTTTCCCGTTCCGGCGTAATGGATTGAACAGCAGAACCTTCCGGGAGATAGACCGCATCCCGTTGCTTTCCGGTGAAAACTTCCGGGTTTTCGTTTCCGTTGACTGAGATTTGAGCCAGGGCTCCTTTATTGAAGGCACGGAATACCGAATGATCCACAATTGTCAGGGTGCCTGGTACCTCGCATTTGAATTCGATGATGGCAGAACCGCCCGCGGGGATTGCCGTACTCTGGACGTTTTCGTTGATGAGGGTGCCCCCTTCCACATATACTTTGTCAAATATTTCGCCAATCACGTGAAAGGAAGAGACCAGGTTTGGGCCGATATTCCCTACATACAAACGCACGGTTTCGCCAACGTTCACCTGCATGGCTTTGTCTCCCATATTGGCGCCCACCGAACCGTTAAATACAACATAGTCAGGGTTCTCATCCAAGGCCTTTTGCATATCAAAAGATGTCAGGCCTGGCTTGCCGAATCCTTCCTTGGTATAAAACTCGCTCTGCATAATGTAGAATTCCTTGTCTACAGGGGGTAACCCTTCCCTGGGCTCAACAAGGATTAATCCATACATCCCGTTGGCAATGTGCATCCCCACCGGCGCGGTTGCACAATGGTAAACGAACAATCCCGGATTAATGGCTTTAAACGTAAACTGGGTGGTATGTCCGGGGGCCGTCATCGAAGCTTCGGCGCCACCTCCCGGACCGGTCACCGCATGCAGGTCAATATTATGGGGTAATTTATTGTCAGGGTGGTTGTCAAGGAAGAACTCGACGTAATCTCCTTCCCGGATCCGGATGAATTTACCGGGGACTTTGCCTCCAAACGTCCAGAAACTATATTCCACACCATCGGCCAGGCGCATGATCTTTTCCACGATTTCCAGGCGGACAATTACTTTTTGGGTCGTTGAATAATCGGTTGGGGGCGGCACTTCGGGCGCATCGGTTAAAACGGCTTTATGAAAGCCTCCGAGGCTGTCGCGATCAGGTCCTTCATCCGCATAAGGTCCGCAACCTGGCAAGACGAAGGCCAGGATTGCTAGCGTTAACGTGATGGAAATGACTGATCTTTTCATGCTTGCTGCTTTTATGTCAAAGTTAGCAAAGAAAAGCTGCCATTCAAAGCAGGTGCTTGACCGCCAGCCCTACGGCCAGGGCCATGACAATGCTCAGCAAAGTGCCAATCAGAAAATATTCGGCTTCTTTGCGTTCCTTGTCCTTCATGATCTCATTAAATCGAAAAATAGACTTGGCGGCGATCAGAAAGCCGATGGCCTCGTAATGGTTAAGCAGGATGAATGTAAGGATGAGGAATCGTTCCGAATATCCGATCCATTTCCCGGCTTCGGCCAGTCCTTTTCTGTTTTCCAGCTGTTCACACCATTTTCGGGTAGCGATGCTGATCAGCGCACCGGAAGGGAATAATACCACCAGGTAGCCTGTCAGAAGTGTCCAGGTGTAGGTGGAATTCAGCAGTTCGCGGATAGCTTCAAGCAGCAGGGGCCCCTGGCTGGTAAGCAGTACCCAGCATATTATAAGCACGGCAATATGTAGCAGCTGATCAATCAGAAAAGTATAAATCGTTTGTTTGGGCAGGCTGGCCTTTCCAAAGTCGATGAGCAAATGGCTGACCATGACAATAAGGGGAATCAGAAACTGGTCCCACCGGCCCAGGAAAAGGTAGGTTGTGACCCCATGGACCAGCACATGTAAATAGAGGTACAGAGAGCGTCCTTTCCTGGTGTTTTTGCTGACCACCCAGGCGGAGGGTTGCAGCAGGAAGTCGGCCAGAAAATGTGCGGCCAGCAGGCGGAACAGGAGAAGTGCGCTCATTCGGTATGCTGTTTAATAAGAGTTTGATACCGGTTGATCAGTTCTTCCAGAGCATTCCATCCCGATGTTTTCAGGCTGGCGCTTACCGCTGGCTGGGTAATGCCCAGGGAGGTGGCGATGGCGGTCTGGGTTTTCCCTTCCAGGGTTCCGGCAATGACTGCGGCTTGTACGGTGGTCCATCTCCGGCAGATTTCATCCAGCAGACGGCAGGCTACATGCATTTCCCGGTTGACCTCTTCCCAGGGTGTAACCACACGCAAACGTTCGTCCTGGTCCATGGCATCCAATGCCGGCCCTGAATGTCTGAATGCTTCTCCGTCAGATTCCAGGGTTGTTCCCGCCATGAAGGTTACTTTTCCGATGCCAATGGCCATGCGGCAGTCATAAGAAGCCGATCCGTCGTCTGCTTTCATGAGCGCTGTTTTAATCCAGAGCCCGGCCTCCAATGCTTTCAACGGATCTTCGATCATTCCCTGAAAGCTGTCGCCCCGAAAAATACTGAAGCGTTGGCCGGCCCCATGCACCAGGGGAAGCCAGGAGAAAATATCTTTTAATTTCTCAGGCATTTGGGAGCGTTCGGATGATTCCAGTTTGCCTGAACCGACAATATCTCCCGTAATTACTGCTATATATGGGTGTATTCGCTCCAAAATATAATCCCCTGAGTTTATAATAGGCTAATATAAGCTATAAAGGTTATAATTGCACGATATAATCAAATTTATTGATGTTGCCGCAGAAACCGGATGTTTCGTTTTAACCCCGAAAATTTGGTGCGCTTCACCGCCGATTTCCGAAATACCTCCCGGAATGTTTCTTCCGTCAGTTCTTCCCATTCTGCTTTTTTCATACCCAACAACTGAGGATGGGGGGCAAAGTCCGGTTCCGAATGCGGAGCAGAGAACCGGTTCCAGGGACACACATCCTGGCAAACATCGCAGCCGAACATCCAGTTATCAAATTTTCCCTGGAATTCATCAGGAAGCTGTTCCTTTAGTTCGATGGTAAAATAAGAAATGCATTTGCTGCCGTCAATTTCATAAGGATCGGTAATAGCCCCGGTAGGACACGCGTCGATGCAACGGGTACAGGTGCCACAGTGATCCGCTTCGGGAGCATCGTATTCCAGGTCCATATCGGTGACGAGTTCGGCCAGGAAAAAGAAGGAACCGGCGTTTTTATTGATCAGATTGGAATGTTTGCCCATCCAGCCGAGTCCCGCACGCTGCGCCCAGGCCTTGTCCATGACCGGCGCCGAATCCACAAAGGCTCTTCCTTCCACTTCTCCGATGGACGATTGGATAAAATGCAGCAGGGCCTTTAATTTTTCCTTGATTACAAAATGATAATCCTTACCATAAGCATATTGGGATATCTTCGGAGCTTCCGGGTCTTGCTGCTGCTGCGGAGTATAGTAGTTTAACCCCAGGGAGATCACAGAGCGGGCGCCGGGTACCAGCAGGCGCGGATCCAGCCGTTTATCAAAATAATTTTCCATGTACTGCATGCTCCCGTGCCGTTCTTCCTGCAGCCATTTTTCGAGCCGGGGCGCTTCCTCCTCCAGAAACCCGGCCCTGGCGATGCCACAAAACAGGAAACCAAGCCGCCGTGCTTCTTCCTTGATCATTCGTGTATGTTCCTGATGAGCACTCATCCGGTTTTGGTGTCGTCAAACAAGTCTCCCGTGCCGCCTCTTTTTTTCAGTCCAAGGTGCGTATAAGTAAGCGTTGTGGCATCACGTCCCCGGGGAGTACGTTTCAGGTAGCCTTCCTGGATCAGAAAAGGCTCATATACTTCTTCAATGGTGCCTTCGTCTTCTCCTACCGCTGTGGCAATGGTCTTTAATCCGACCGGGCCCCCGTCAAATTTCTGAACAATGGTGGCCAGTAGTTTATTATCCATTTCATCCAGGCCATGTTCATCCACGTTAAGGGCAAGCAGGGCATATTTGGCAATGGTGGTATCAATATTTCCACTTCCTTTGATCTGAGCAAAATCCCGGGTGCGACGCAGCAAGGCATTCACGATCCGGGGGGTGCCCCGGCTGCGCCGGGCGATCTCGTAAGCCGCCTCTTCGGTGATCGGCGTTTTCAGGATGGAAGCTGAACGGAGCACAATGGTGGTCAGCAATTTTGCATCGTAGTATTCAAGCCGTGCATTGATGCCGAATCGTGCCCGCAAGGGTGCGGTAAGCATGCCTGAACGTGTAGTGGCCCCGATCAGGGTAAAGGGATTCAATGTAATCTGTACCGACCGGGCGTTGGGTCCGGTTTCCAGCATGATGTCAATCTTGTAATCCTCCATGGCCGTATAGAGGTATTCTTCCACTACAGGGCTTAAACGGTGAATTTCATCAATGAATAGTATATCATTGGTTTCCAGATTAGTAAGAAGGCCAGCAAGGTCCCCAGGTTTATCCAGGACAGGGCCTGAAGTCACCTTGATCCCAGCCCCCATTTCATTGGCGATGATATGGGCAAGGGTGGTTTTTCCAAGACCCGGAGGGCCGTGTAACAACAGGTGGTCCAATGCCTCTCCCCGTAATTTGGCCGCCTGGACAAATACCTGGAAATTATCGATCGTCTTCTGCTGACCGGTGAAATCATCAAAGGCCGCCGGTCGCAGCACCTGTTCGATCTCTCGTTCGGCATTGCTCAGATTTTCCGGATCCGCGTTTAAATACTCGTTTGACATCAGAAACAAAACTACAAAATAATGATCAGGGATACTTCCTGAACCAGCTGCGTACCTTCATTTTAATCACGCCCAGGGCAGCTTCCCGGAAGATGCCGCGGCTCATTTTGGAACTGCCTTCAGTACGGTCTGTGAAGATGATCGGCACCTCCACCACCTTATAACCATAAAGGACAGCGGTGAACTTCATTTCGATCTGAAAACCATATCCAATGAATTTGATCTTGTCAAGCTCAATCGTTTCCAGTATCTGTCTTCGGTAACAGACAAAACCGGCAGTAAAGTCGCGGATATCCATGCCAGTGATAAAGCGGACATATACGGATGCCGCATAAGACATCAGCACCCGGCCCATAGGCCAGTTAACCACGTTTACCCCCGTGATATACCGGGAACCTACAGCCATGTCGGCGCCTCCCAGGCAAGCATCATGCAAGTGGGGAAGGTCTTCCGGGTTGTGCGAAAAATCGGCGTCCATTTCAAAAATATAATCATATTCATGATCCAATGCCCAGCGAAAGCCGTGAATATACGCTCTGCCCAATCCCTGTTTCCCTTGTCGTTTTTCCAGAAACAGCTTTCCGGGAAATTCACTAAGCAGTGTTTCCACGATTTCCGCAGTGCCATCCGGCGAGCGGTCATCAATCACCAGGACATGAAAAGGCCGGTCTAATGAAAATACCTTTCTGATAATTCGTTCGATATTCTCCTTTTCATTGTATGTAGGTATCAGAATGATGCTATTGGACACGCTATAATAATTTAAGCGATAAAAATAGCGTTTATATTCTTATTTCACACTTCCCATTAGTTTTCGCACAAACGGGCTGGCCAGCAGGGCGATAATGCCCGCGCCGCCTACAAAAAGGGCTACTTTTGAAAACAATGCGTTGGGGTCGAGCTCTTCCAGCTGTCCGGCCAGCAGTCCGGCGAATAGATTGCCCAGGGCAGCGGCGACAAACCAGATTCCCATCATTTGACCTACACGGTTTTTCGGAGCCAGTTTGGTAATGGAGGAAAGACCTACCGGAGAAAGACAAAGTTCCCCGCAGGTATGCAGAAAGTAGGTTACAATAAGCCATGCAGGTGAGGCCAGGTTGTCCGGACCAGCGTTGGCCGCTCCCCAGCTGATAACAAAGAAACCGGCGGCCAGACCAATCAGCCCAAGTGCAAACTTCAGCGGGGTGGAAGGATTGCTTTTGCGGGCTGCCAGCCATGTCCAGAACCAACCGAAAACAGGGGCCAGCAGGATGATAAAGATGGGATTCACAGATTGCAACCAGCTGGCGGGCACTTCCCAGCCTCCCAGCATCCGGTTGGTGCTTTGATCAGCAAAGAGGTTCAGCGAAGAACCAGCCTGTTCAAAGCCTGACCAGAAAATCGCCGCCAGAATAAATAGCCAGAAAATAACTCCCAAACGCTTTTTCTCTTCATTGGAATGCCCGCCGGAGATGAAGAGAACGATAAAGTAGATCAGTACCAGGATCAGGATCCCGTACCCGAGTCCGGTGGCAATGTCCTCCATTGTGAGCGCCAGTATGCCACGATTTACCAGGTAGCCGAAAAGTATCAGTAAGAGGGCGGCCCCGGCGAGAATGAAGTAAAAGTTCTTGTTTTTTCGTTTAAAACGTTCCGTGCTGGTGTCTTCTTCCAGCAGCCCGGCCTTCCCAAGCAGGCTTCCGCCCATTTTGTACTGAATCAGGCCAAGTACCATGCCCACGCCTGCCGCAGAGAAACCCGCATGCCAGTTCCAGCTTTCACCCAGCGCGCCGCAAACCAGCGGACCCATGAAGGCGCCGAGGTTAATACCCATATAAAACACCGAAAATCCGGCATCGCGCCTTGCACCGCCTTCGGGATAAAGCTCGCCAACCATCGTGCTGACATTGGGTTTCAGCAGCCCGGTACCCAGAGCAATCAGGACCAAGCCCAGAAAAAAACTGGTATCACCGGGGATGGCCATGCTGAAGTGTCCGGCTGCGATGATGCATCCACCTACAAAAACAGCCTTTCGCTGTCCCCAGAGATTATCTGCAATCCAGCCCCCGGCAAGTGTCAGAAAATAAACCGAAGCAGTATAAAGGCCATAAATGGCCGAAGCCTTTCCGACTTCCATTCCCATTCCGGGATTGGAGCCCAGCAGGGGAGTAGTCATGAAAAGAACCAGCAGCGCCCGCATGCCATAATAGCTGAAGCGCTCCCACATTTCGGTAAAAAACAGGGTCATCAGGCCCACGGGGTGCCCTAAGATCTTTCTCTCTTGTTCCATACGTTTTGGATCGTTTAGTTTGGTTGATTGGTAAGAATTATAGGTTTTCCAGAACGAAATTGGTAATCATCGTCTGGAGGTGATAGCGATAACGAACTCCATGGTGTTCATTGGGGTAAAAGAAGCTGTCAAACTGCTTCCCGGCCCGAATGAGCGCTTCAGCCATTTCAGCTGAATTCTGAAAGTGTACATTGTCGTCAGCAGTTCCATGGATAAGCAGGTATTTTCCTTTTAGCTGATCGGCATATTGAATGGGTGAGTTGAGGTCATACCCTTCAGCGTTTTCCTGTGGGGTACGCAGGTACCGTTCGGTATAAATGGAATCATAAAAACGCCAGCTGATGACCGGCGCCCCTGCCACAGCGGCCTTGAAAACATCCGCACCGCGGGTGATGCACAGGGAGGCCATGTATCCCCCATAACTCCAGCCGTAAATGCCGATCCGGGAACCATCCACGTACGATTGTCGGGCCAGCCATTCAGCGGCAGCAATCTGATCCAGGGTTTCCATCTTGCCCAGGTTGAGATAAGTCATTTTCTTGAATTCAGCGCCCCGCCCTCCGGTGCCTCTGTTATCAACCGAAACCACGATGTATCCTTTTTGAGTCATGAGCTGGTACCACAGGTCACCACCGGCCCAGTTGTCAGTCACTGTCTGGCTGCCCGGTCCACCATACACATACATGAAAACAGGGTATTTCTTGTTGGGATCAAAATCTGCCGGTTTGATCATCCAGGCATTGAGCATGATGCCGTCTTCAGCCGAAGGGATCTGCAGAAATTCCTTTTCACCGAGCGCATAGGCAGATAAGGTTTCCTTGAGTTCACTGTTGTCTTCAAGCGTTCGAAGCACGTCTCCATGGCGGTCGTTTACCGTAACCATGGTGGGTGTGCCAGCGGCGCTGTAATAATTGATAAAATAAGAGAAATCGGCGCTGAATACCGCATCACTAGTGCCTTCCTGGCTACTGAGCTTTTCTTTCCTGGTTCCTTTCAGGGAAATTGAATAGACGTCCCGCTGCAGGGGAGATCTTTCAGTTGACTGATAGTAGAGGGTCTTGTTTTTCTCGTCAATGCCATAAAGGGAAGTCACCTCCCAGGGGCCGTCCGTTACCTGGCGGATCAGTTCACCGTCCATGTCATAATGGTAAATATGGTTGTATCCGTTCTGCTCACTGGTTAGAACGAAACTTTTTCCGCCGGAAAGAAAATGGAGATCGTCGTTGATGTCAATGTAGGTATCACTTTCCCGGGTCAGCAGCACTCGCGTCCTGCCGGTGGCGGCGTCGGCCAGCAAATATTCGAGCTTATTCTGATGGCGGTTCATCCTGAAAATACATAGCAAATCCGGGTCTTGTGTCCACATGATCCGGGGAATATACTGATCGATTTCCTTTCCAATATCGGCCGGCAGAGTTTTACCGCTTTCCAGGTCGTAAATATGAATACTCACCACCGAATTAGCCTCTCCCGGTTTGGGGTATTTATAACGGTAATCGGTGGGGTAGAGCTGATCGTAAACAGCGAAATTGTATTGTTTGACCGCGCTTTCGTCAAATTTGTAGTAAGCGATCCTTTTTCCGTCCGGTGACCAGAAAAAGGCTCTGGCAAAAGCGAATTCTTCTTCATAAACCCAGTCTGTACCTCCGTTGATGATGTGATTGTACTCCCCATCGGTGGTAATCTGCTTTTCTTCCCCGGATTCAAGATCTTTAATGAAAATATCATTGTCGCGGACAAAGGCTACGCGGGAAGCGTCAGGCGAAAAGGCCGCGTATTTCTGACGTCCGATTTCAGAAAGGGGAGTTATGCTGCCGTCTTCCAGATCGTAGATGAAATTGTTTTCGATAGTGGACCGCCTGTAAATTCGCTCCACGTCGGTTTTCAGCAAAACGCGTTGTTCATCCCGGCTAAAGGTCCCACTGACCGGAAGCTGAGTACCTTTATATTTCAAGGCTGTGCTGCTCAGCAGCGTGTCTGTGGCCTTTCCTGTACGGTATTCGTATTGGATCAGATAACCTTCTCCGGTGACAGGATCCCGTTCCACGGCGCTGAAATGTTTGCCGTCTTTCATGGAGCTAAGACCATAAACGGATTCGGTCCGGAAAGCGCCCTTGACATATATTTCTTCCAGGGTAAGTTGCTTGTCACCGGTTTGGGCGAGCAGTGTACAAGAATATCCGATCAGGCCCAGTGTGAGTATTGCTTTTTTCATCATACCAGCTACTTAATTGTCTTCCGGAAGCTTTGAGGCGGGTGAATCCCGTATCGTTTCCGGATCATTGAATAATTTATCGAGTTCGGTTTTATCGTTTTCCAGTTCCAGGTTCTCCAGCAATCTCCACCGGCCGTTTTCCAGCAAGTATCCATCGTAACTCAGATCGGGGACGTAAAATTGGTAATTTCCACGCTGTTCTTCAGCCATGGGTACAAGGTGGTCGAAAACAATGGTCTTTTTTTCAGGCAGGTAATCCAACATCATGGAAGCTTTGCTGCTGTACCTGAAAACTACCCGGTTGCGGATGCCTTCGGGGCTTTCAAAGACGGGAAGACCGAAATGAGGTGCTCCGTTCTTAAAATGCAGGGCTTCGATCACCCGGCCGGACAAACCGGGACCATTGCTGTTCCATCCCAGCAAGACATAATAATCGTCCCGGGCGGAACGTACCGGGATAAGCTTGTAATAATAGGCGCCATACCACGTTTTCCATGAAGTCACTGTGTCTTCGGCATTTGAAAATTCACTGCTGTGATCCACCAGCCCGAATAATTTCAGTTCCGGTTGATTCATTTGTATGGCTCCATAAAAGCGGTGGGAAGAATTGCCCCGGTCCACATACCAGCTCATGATCCTGAATGAATGGTCCTCAGCATACAGAATACGCATATTTTTGACTGAATCAAAACGGAAATGAAACGAACCGGGAACCTGTAAAGCATTTACCAGGGTCTTGACAAACTTGTAGCCGGCTTCGATCCGCTCCGGACTAAAGGTGCTTTTCATGATCTGGTTACCAAGCCTGACAAGCGTATCCTGGCTGGCGTTCAGCCTGGCCAGATCTTTTGGGCCTGGTTGCTCAGACTGATGGGGTTGTCGGGAAGGGGATACTTGTGCAAAAACAGGATGCTGCCCTGCCAGTATGCCGGTAAGCAGCAGTCCGAAAAATATGCCTGAAAGTGTGCCTGCTCGTTTCTGCATCGTATTGCTGTCACATTCGTTCAATCACCATGGCTGAAGCGCCTCCGCCACCGTTACAGATGCCTGCAGCACCTATTTTTCCATTTCGTTGCTTTAAAACCGAAAGCAGGGTAACCAGGATCCGCGCTC
>DATCYD010000255.1:0-6312 GCA_036570465.1 Anseongella sp. | reverse complement strand
TTCAGCAAGGCTTCGTATGTGGCCAGTGTAAAGTATTTACAGGCGGCATTCTTAAAATTCTCTTCCGCGATGTCAAACCCATAACTAAAAACAGCAACCATCCCCGCTACATCACATTCCGCCTCACGCAAGGCTTTTACTGCCTGCAGGCTGCTTTTTCCGGTGGAAATAAGATCTTCGATCACGACCACCCGCTGCCCGGAACTCAGGTCTCCCTCGATCATATTCTGCCGGCCGTGTTTTTTGGGTTCAGGCCGGACATAGACAAAGGGAAGGCCCAGATCCTGTGCCACCAGCACTCCTTGCGGGATCCCGCCGGTAGCCACACCCGCTACCAGATCAACTGCACCAAATTCCTCATTGATCAGATGCGTTAGTTGCTGACGGATAAATGTCCGGATAGGAGGGTAGGATAACGTTACGCGGTTATCGCAATAAATCGGCGAATTCCAACCGGATGCCCATGTAAAGGGATTGGACGGTTGCAATTTTATTGCTTTAATTTGTAAAAGAAACTCTGCAACCAAAAGTGCAGTCTCATTTTTTTCTGGCATGGCGCAAATCTATAGAATTTACGTGAACGATAAGCGGATAATCATTACCTCCGGTTCTGAAAAAGCATATCCTCTTGATTGTAAAAAAATTACAGAGGAAAATTTGCATTCAATACTAACCGGCATGGTCAACGGGTATGAGTTAGCAAATTTCGTGCTATTTGCGAAAACCCCCGGAAAATTGATCGAACGGCTCAAAAAAGAAGTCATCTATATCGAAGCCGCCGGTGGTTTGGTCCGCAACCAGCAAGGCCAATACCTCTTCATCTTCCGCCACGGTAAATGGGATCTCCCGAAGGGAAAACTGGAGGCTGGAGAAACTCCTGCCGAAGGAGGCATTCGCGAAGTGGAAGAGGAGTGCGGCATTACCATCGCCACATTGGGCACCCCGCTGGAACCCACCTGGCATGCCTATGTGCTTGACACAGGAACCGGTGCGATCGCTCCGGATAGCGCCCTCAAGAAGACTTATTGGTACCACATGGGAGCCGGCGATGTCAGCCGCATGAAACCCCAGACCGCAGAAGGCATCACCGAAGTCCGCTGGTTTTCGCCGGAAGGGCTGGATACGGTCCGGGAAAATACGTACCCATTGATCCGGGATATGATTAATAAAATTTAAGCACGTTTTCTGTATTGAGGAATTTCTGCTATTAACTCGTTTGGTAAGCGTGGCGAAAGAAAACGAGGAAGTCCGTTGCCTGTCAAATACAAGTGTTTCCGTAAAAACTGCTACGGCTAAACTTCTAATTTAAACACCTCCTTCATTCCCCCTTCAAAATCTCCAGTGCCGCTTTTGGGACGAATTGGTTGATTTCGCCGCCGTAACGGAGGATGTCGCGGACAATGGAAGAGCTGATGGCGGAATAGCCTGGGCTGCTAAGTATGAAGACGCTTTCGATTTCGGGGTGCATGGCATGGTTCATCTGAGAGATCGCCTTTTCGTATTCGAAATCGGAAGTGCTTCGGATGCCGCGGATAATGTAAGAGGCGCCAATCCTGGAACAGAATTCAACGGTCAGGCCTTCATAACTTATTACTTCTATTTTATTATCGCCAGCGTAAACGGCACGGATCATTTGTTCGCGCTGTTCCCGGCTAATGAGGCCTTCTTTATTGCTGTTAAGGCCAATACCGATATATACTTTGGTGAAAAGGGGGAGGGCCCGGGCGAGAATATCGACGTGGGCAATTGTGATCGGGTCAAAGGAGCCTGGGAAAAGGGCAATCCGTTCGTCAGTTGTTGTCTGCTGCATGATCTTCAAAAAAACTGAATGCCGACTGCCCGTATTGGCGTTTTTCCCGGAAGCCCGGCAGATTACCGGTTTTTACCAGGGTGGAATGCTCGATAATCAGGCAGCCGTTTTCCTTCAATAACTTTCGTTCCATTACCAGATGGGCAATATCGGCAAAATTACGCAGATCGTAAGGAGGATCGGCGAAAATAAGGTCGTAGGTACCGGTGTCGGTCTTCAGGAAACGAAACACATCGGCCCGGATCGCCTGCAGTCCGGGAGCGGCGAGGGTTTCAACTGTTTGCCGGATAAACTGAACGCTGGCAAAATTTCGTTCCACGGCCACCACATTGGAGCAACCTCGTGAAAGAAACTCAAAAGAAATATTGCCGGTTCCGGCGAAAAGGTCGAGTACTACAGTATCCGGCAGATCATAACGGCCTCCTATTATGTTGAAAAGGGCTTCCTTGGCTTTATCGGTAGTGGGCCGCGCAGGAATCTTTCCAGGTGGCATGAAACGTCTTCCGCCGAATTTCCCGGAAATTATCCGCATAATTCCAGGTTCATAAGCGAATAGAAGTAATGCTGGGGTACATCAAACAGTCGTTTGCTGTATTTTAAATTTCCAGGTAGTTCGCAGAAATCCAGGTGGCGGAAGTATGTATGCAGTAACTTATATAGTCCGGAGGCCTCGTCAATAACACCGGACAACAGCAGGTTCACTTCCGAAGGGTCCAGCCCCAGTTGCTTGCAGACCAGCAATGGGAAATAAATAAACTGGTCCGGATTTTCAAAAGTAAAACGATTGTAGAACTGTAACTTCCCGCCTATCAGAAAAGCGATCTCCATGTAATGGCTTTCCACGTTAAGAGCCAGAAAGCTTTGCTCCGCGTTTTCGTATTGCTGTTGAAGTCCTGTGATAAACGGGCCCCCTTCATGAAAAAGGTAGGCTTTTTCGAAATTGCCAACCAGGGTATCGTGTTCTTCTTTTTCCAGGGAAGCAAGCAACCGGGCGTTCAGCGTCTTCACCGGGTTGTTTATGATCACTTCTCCCACTGTATGGAAAGCACTTTTGAACAAAGCATCGATTTTTTCTTGTTCGTACAATTCTTCAGGTAACAGCAGGAAATGTCCACTGGTAAACATAAGTCGGGTAATTCCAAAGGATTGTTTGAGCAGGTCATCTTCCTCGATATAGGGTTTGATATTGATCTCCTGTCCGGCCGACCGGGTGTCAAACAAGGCAATGAATTTCCCCTGGGCCGGATCGAACACGTTATAGGAAAAACTACTGGCAGTTAGTCGTACATTCAGGTGGTACTGTTTCGACTGCCGCAGCCGGTAATTGTTATCTACTAGTTTTAAATAATTGCTCTCCTGCATAAGACCTGTTTACCCGGCCGCCGATCCGGTACGGTAGGAAAGCGACCTGCCCGCAAATCTAAACATTTCTACGTAATGCCGCGTTAGCGATCTGAACTCTGGTTTCCGTTTACCGTAAGGTTAAAGGGTTCTTCCTGATGGTTTACGCAAGCGACGGCCTGGATCAGTGCCTTCGGATTCCTTATTGTGATGGGTTGGGAAGCTGTATAATTACGCATCCGGCAGCCGAAGAGTGAAATGGTTAGCCTTTCCGATCCTTTGACCAGCATGAAATCGTATGATTCGCCCAGGTTTGTCAGCGCGCCGTTATCCCCTGAGAAGGCTTCCACATTCACCAGGGACGTGTGCCCTTGACCTTCGATCACGATGGGATGGGTTTCTTCAATTGTATTGCCAGCATTGGCGATGATAGAACCTTGGGCGATCTGCCAGTTTCGGTTTTTGACATTGGATCCCAGTTTGTGAATACCTACTGCCACACAATCCAGATTAAAGTTGGTAAGCTGGCCGTAGCTTTCTTCGCCCAGACGGATGCCGCCCCAGGTTGCAAACGTGAATATATCGATCAACTGGGCGTTATCAGTGTGATTGACAGCGTAGGCAAAAGTTCCGTTGTCCACCACGGCATCGATCACCGCCTTTGAATAATGCAGCCCGATCTCGCGCATGATTGCCGGATTCACATGGCAATGCAGAAATCGTGGAATATCATAGCAATAGTCGATCCGGATGAATTCTCCGCTCAGGGGATAACCATAACAATGCTCAATCAGGATTAGCTCGCATGGATGTTGTGGGTTGGCATTGAAATCCATGGCCATATACTCGCCGTAAAACGTGAGCCGGCTTAGGGTGACCCCTTGGGTATTCGATGTTTTGCTTACCTGGATGGTGGGTGGATAGGCAATGACGCGTGCAGGATCCCGGAGCTCCTGCCTGGAATACCAGAACTGAATACCTTCAATGCGGGTGGCCGATTCCACCGTAATAAACGCTTGTGTACTGTCCAATACCTCGAAAACGCTGCCCACGGGGCTTTTTCGTTCCGGATGCCGGGTGCCGCGGGGTGTGGGTCCGTTCGCTCCCACCAGTGATACATTCCGTTTCAGAACGATCCCGCTGTTCATCGGATATGGAGTCTCCGAGGGCTCCACAAACAACGCGGCCCCTGACCGGCTGGCCCAGTCGATGGCCTTCTGCAGATTGGCGGTATTGGTTGCCGGATCATTTTCTGGTAACACCCCGAATTCGCGGATACTTTTAAAGGGGCCGTCAATAATTTTGAAGAGGCTATCAATAGAAACATCTTCAGCGGAAAGCCGATGCTCGCGTCCGGCGGCAGACGTGCTGCCTGCGGCGATGGTCATTGTGATAAAAAGGAGGAAGGTTCTTAGCATTAATTATAATGTATTTACGAGCTCCGCATAATAGTCGAGGGAATCCGGGTTGCGCATGGCAGAGAGGTTAGCAGCTTTGTCCGGTGGGGTCCCCGTCAGGATCTTTTTAACCGGTGTTTCCATTTTTTTCCCCGAGATGGTATAGGGGATATCCGGAACAGCGATGATCTCGTCCGGAACATGGCGTGGAGAGCATTCATCACGCAGAATCTGGCGGATACGGCTTTTCAGATCGCTGGTTAGCCCGGCGCCTTTTGCCAGACGGATAAAAAGGGGCATGAAATCCTTGCCGCCAGATCGTTCCAGGTTTACGATCAGGCTGTCGGCCACTTCTGCAATCTTATCCAGCGCACGATAGATCTCCGCTGTTCCAATACGCACGCCCTGGCGGTTTAGGGTGGCGTCTGACCGGCCCAGCAAGCGGACACCCCCCTGTGGGGTGATTTGCAACCAGTCACCATGCCGCCACACTCCGGGATAATACCCGAAATAACTTTCCCTGTATCGCCGGTAATCCGGGTCGTTCCAGAAGTAAACGGGCATGCAGGGCAGGGGCGTGGTTACCACCATTTCTCCTACCTCATTATTTAGCGAGCGACCTTCTTCATCGTAAGCTTGCATGTTTACGCCCAGGCAACGGCATTGGATTTCTCCGTCCAGGACCGGTTTCCACGGGCAGCTGCCTACCCATGCAGTGCAAACATCGGTTCCGCCACTCATGGAGCAAAGCCAAAGATCTTCCCGGATATGCTTGTAAACATAAGGATAGACTTCCGGTGGGAGAGGAGAGCCGGTTGAACCGATCGATCGCAGGGACATCAGGGGAAATTTTTCCCTGATATTCAGGCCTTTCTTCATGCAGGTTACCAAAAAGGGTGCGCTGGTCCCGAAATGGTGGATGGGCGCTTTTTCAGCCAGGTCCCATAATGTGTCCAGGCTGGGCCAGGCCGGACTGCCTTCGTAAAGTACCGCCGTAGCGCCCACCAACAGGGAAGCATGCAGAAGGTTCCACATCATCCAACCGGTAGTTGAATACCAGAAGAAATTTTCACCGGGACGCACATCATTATGCAGGGAAAGATATTTAAAGTGTTCCAGCAGCATGCCGCCATGGGAATGTGTAATGGCCTTGGGCATGCCGGTTGTGCCTGAAGAATACAAGACCCACAGGGGATGTGCAAAAGGAACGGGTTCGAATTCAAGTGAGCCGTGCTGCATTTGCATCACTCCTTGCCATAACACAGCGCCTTCGGGACAGGCTTCTTCTTCCCGTCCGGGGAAAGGTACCACAATGACAGTTTCTATGGAAGGGATGGCCTTGCGGATCTTTTCCAACGCTTCCAGGCGGTTGAACGGGCGGCTTCCATAGGTATAGCCACTGGCCATAATCAGGATTCGCGGAGTAATCTGCCTGAAGCGATCAATGATGCCTTCTGCCCCAAAATCTGGCGAACAACTGCTCCATACTGCTCCCGATGCCGTGGTAGCCAGCATGCTCACGCTGGCTTCTGGGATATTCGGAAGGCAGGCGGCAACCCGGTCTCCGGGTAGAAGGCCAGCGTTTCTGAAATAGGCTTGCAGCGCCACTGTTTGCTGTTCCAGCTCATTCCAGGACAGTTCTTTCAACAGGGTTGTTTCCGAGCGGTGCAGCAGAGCAGGACGTTCGGAAGTCTTGTTCCGGAAAATATGTTCAGCATAATTCAAGGTGCTGCCTTCGAACCAGCGGGTCCGGGGCATAGGGTC
>DATCYD010000254.1:0-7456 GCA_036570465.1 Anseongella sp. | reverse complement strand
GGAAACGGAAAGTTGAGTAAACGGGACGGCGACCGCCTGGGTTTTCCGGTATTCCCACTGGAATGGAAAGATCCTGTCAGCGGTGAGATAAACAGCGGCTATCGCGAAAAAGGTTTCTTCCCGCAAGCTTTCGTCAATATGCTGGCCCTGTTGGGATGGACGCCTCCCGGCGAGCAGGAAATCATGGGGCTGGATGAAATGGCCAGGGCATTCCAACTGGAAAAGGTTCACAAAGCCGGTTCCAAATATAATTATGAAAAAGCCTGTTGGTTCAATCAACAATACCTGCATCAGAACAGTGTTGCTGAACTAGCAGCACTGTTCCTCCCCATTTTGGAGGAAAAAGGCTTGAATCCAAAAGGTTTTGGCACGGACGAGGAAGCAAAATCCGGCAGCGAAAACTACCTCACACGGGTGGTGTCATTGATAAAAGACCGCTGCACACTCATTCCTGATCTGTGGGATCAGAGCCGGTTCTTTTTCCAGCGCCCCGATGAATACGAGGCGGAGCCGGTGAAGAAGAAATGGGATGCGTCAAAGGAAACATTCTTCGACAAAGTGATTGACCTTTTCGAATCGGACCCCGGGCTGTGGAACACTCCTGCTACTGAACAGGCAGGAAGCGCCGAACCGGATCACCCCGAAAGCGTTCCTGGAGAGTACCTGCTGGAAGAAAAATTCAAGGCGCTGATGCAGGCCGAAGGCATGAAACCCGGTGAAGTAATGTTGCCTCTGCGTGTCATGCTCACAGGCGGCCGGTTTGGCCCCGCCGTTTTCACAATCGCCGCCCTGCTTGGACAAAAAGAAACTATTCAGCGCATTCGCCTGGCACTTCCGTCATTTAAATGACATTGGGAGAGTGACGAAAATTCGTGTTTCCGGCAGGGCTCGTAGCTACCCGCGGGCAGCCATTTTCGCCCATGTATCCTTTAGCGTCACGGTCCGGTTAAAGACCGGTACTCCTGACTGGCTGTCCCGATCGACACAAAAATAGCCCTTCCGCATAAACTGAAAACGGTCTCCCGGACGGGCTTCGGCCAGGATCGGTTCTACCTGTGCATGAGGAATAACCTGCAGCGAATCAGGGTTGATCAGCTCCCGGAAGTCGGTATCGCCTCCGGCTGGATTTTCGGACTGGAAAAGACGGTCATACAGCCGCACCTGGGCCTGATGCGCATGAGCCGCGCTCACCCAGTGAATGGTACCCTTTACCTTCAGGCCACTGGTATCCTGGCTGCTCCGGCTTTCAGGAATGTAGGAACAATAAACCGTTGATACCCGGCCATCAGTATCTTTCTCAAAATCATCACACCTGACAATATAAGCGCTTTTCAGACGTACCATATTACCCACAGTCAGGCGGAAGAATTTCTTCGGAGGATCTTCCATGAAATCATCCCGTTCGATGTAAAGCTCCCTGCCGAATGGAATCATCCGCGTACCAGCCGAAGGATCTTCCGGATTGTTTCCGGTTTCCATTTCTTCATAGTTGTTTTCCGGGTAATTGGTAATAACCAGCTTCACCGGATCAAGCACGGCCATGACCCGGATGGCCGTCTTATTAAGATCTTCCCGGATGCAATGTTCCAGCAAACCCACATCGATCATGTTATCGCGTCGCTGTACCCCTACTTTTTCACAGAAGTCACGAATAGATGCCGGCGTATAGCCACGGCGGCGAAAGGCACTGATAGTAGGCATGCGGGGATCATCCCATCCATCCACGATCTTTTCTTCAACCAGTTGCAGCAACCTGCGCTTACTCATCACCGTATAGGTCAGGTTCAGGCGGGCAAATTCATACTGCCTGGAAGGGAAAATATCAAGTTTTTCGATGAACCAATTGTACAGTGGACGGTGTACCTCGAATTCAAGGGTGCAGACCGAATGAGTAATGCCTTCGATGCTGTCACCCTGTCCGTGAGCAAAATCATACATCGGGTATATGCACCATTTGTCGCCAGTGCGGTGATGCTCTGCATATTTGACGCGATACATCAGCGGGTCGCGCAAATGCATATTCGGACTGGACATATCGATTTTGGCACGCAGCACCTTTTCTCCTTCGGCAAATTCTCCCTGACGCATCCGCTGAAATAAATCGAGATTCTCCTCTACACTCCGGTTTCGGCAAAGGCTTTCCATTCCCGGTTCAGTGGGCGTGCCCTTGAGACGGGCAATCTCTTCGGCCGAGGCATCATCCACATAGGCATGCCCGCCCCGGATCAGCTGAACAGCATAATCGTAAGGTGTTTCAAAATAATCAGAAGTATAATGTTCTTCTGCCCACTCAAAGCCCAGCCATTGAATGTCTTCACGAATGGAAGAAACGTAATCGGCCTTTTCCTTCGCAGGATTGGTATCGTCAAAACGAAGATTGCATTTCCCATTATACCGCTTGGCCAGCCCAAAGTTCAAACAGATGGATTTGGCATGACCTATATGCAGGAAGCCGTTGGGTTCCGGCGGGAAGCGGGTATGCACCCGGCCGTCGTGTTTTCCTTCGGCGATGTCCTTTTCAATAATGTCTTCTATAAAATTATTCGACCGCTCTTCGCTCATAATGTTCATTCTATGGCGCAAAGGTACATCAAAAATCATTTAAAGCAGGTTCCGCGACTTAAACTCCAGGTATTTGTTAATGGTATTAATGGTCAGATCAGCGGGCGGTGTTAACAGAGCATGAATACCGTGCAGGTTGAGTTCTCTGACAACCAGCCGCTTTTCATAGGCAAGTTTTTCAACAGTCGTTTTCAGATAAATAGCGTCTGTATCCCGGGGGTGGGTATCCAACAGGTCTTTTAGCTCCGTATTCTCAAAGAAAACGGTCAGCAGCAGGTGATGCCGGGCCAGTCCCTTCAGATAAGGCAACTGTCTTTTCATACTGGAAAGACTCTCGAAATTGGTAAAAAGCACCAGCAGGCTTCGCTGGGTGATCTGCTTGCGCAAAGTCACATAAAGCAGTTCATAATTAGGCTCCAGGAAACGGGTACGCTGGTTATACAGCACTTCCAGGATGGTATTCAAATGAGTCCGTTGCCGGCCGGCCCGGACCACATTCCCAATCTTATCGGAAAAGGTCACCAATCCCGCCTTGTCACCCTTCAGAAGTGCAGTATTGGCCAGCACCAGGGAGGCATTGATGGCATAATCCATCAGACTGAGGCCTTCAAAAGGCATCTGCATTCCCCTTCCCTTATCGATCAGGCTAAAGACCTGCTGGGCGCGTTCTTCCTGAAAAGCGTTCAACATGATATCGTTCTTTCTCGCCGTGGCTTTCCAGTTGATGAAACGCGGATCATCGCCAACCACATAATTCCGAACCTGTTCAAATTCCATGCTGTTGCCAATCCGCCGTACCCGTTTGATGCCCACCTCCCGAAGCCTGTTGGAAATGGCCAGCAGTTCAAAACGACGCATCTGCAGAAAAGAAGGATATACCCGAACCATCTCTTGCTGATCAAACCGGAACCGTCGCTGGATAAGCCCAAGCCGGCCTGACACAAAAAGATTCAACGCTCCAAAACTATATTCTCCCCGCTTTACGGGCCGTATCTGGTAGGTAATTTCTTTTGTTTCAGCGCTGCGCAAGGTATTCCAAAACACGAGATCACGCTTCTGGAACTGAAAAGGAAGCTCATCAATCAATTCCAGTTTCACCGAAAAAGGATACCGGTTCTCTATATAAATGGAAATGCCGTTGTCGTTCCCGTTGGAAAGGCGTTCAGGAAGCAAACGCCGGGCAAAAAGCGGACTCCTGAAACGGAAAAGCGCATGTACATCGAAAAGAAACAGCACCATCAGCCCGAAAAAGGCAAGCCGCGCCAGCGGGTAGAGCCAGGAATAGGAAAATGCAAAAAGGAACAGCACGAAAACCGCGCCCACGGCGATAAAAAACCTTCCTTTAAAATAAAGCCCTTTAAACATTGCTTGGTTCGGCTTCCATTACCGGGGTACTTCCAGTTTTTGTACAATCTGCTTGATGACTCCTTCCACAGAATGCCCCTCCATTTCGCGCTCAGCAGTCAACTGCACCCGGTGACACAGCACCGGCACGGCCAGTTCCTGCACATCTTCCGGCGTGATAAAATCCCGTCCGCGGATTGCAGCCAACGCCTTGCATGTATTCAGCAAAGCTACCGATGCCCGTGGCGAAGCCCCAAGAAATAAAAAAGGATTGTTTCTTGTCCCGGTGACCAGCCGGGCAATGTACTCCATCAACTTTGGTTCCACATGGACCATTCGCACTTTTTCACGGGCCCCGGCAATGTCCGCTGCCGATACAACCGGAGAAATTACTTTATCAGGCGAGACGGGAGCATGATGCCCGGCCAGTATCTGCACCTCTTCTTCCAGACTCGGATAAGAAACCAGCACCTTGAAAAGGAACCGATCCAGTTGCGCCTCCGGAAGCCTGTAAGTACCTTCCTGCTCAATCGGATTCTGTGTTGCCATCACCAGGAAAGGCACGTCCATGAGATAGGTAGTGCCATCATTAGTTACCTGACGTTCCTCCATTACTTCAAACAGAGCGGCCTGTGTTTTGGCCGGCGCCCGGTTGATCTCATCAATCAGGACAATGTTTGAAAAAATGGGACCCTTCCTGAATTCAAACTGAGTTTTGGAAGGATGAAAAACCGAAGTACCCAGCACATCGGAAGGCATCAGGTCAGGTGTGAACTGAATTCGGCTGAAACCGGTATCCAGGGTACGTGCCAGAGTCTTGGCCATCAACGTTTTGGCAACGCCAGGCACCCCCTCAATAAGCACATGCCCATCAGCCAGGATCGCGGTAATCAACAATTCAATCACAGCATGCTGACCCACAATTACCTCCGAGAACTCTTCCTTTATCTTTTGTACGCTAGCATGTAAGCCACTGAAATCGGCACGGGACTGAAATTCTGTACTTGCGTCGTGTTCCTCCATGAAGTTGCTAAATTGATTTCTTAAAGGTAAGAATCCATCTGCGATAATGAAATTGTATCGAAACTACGTTAAACCTTTTTCTCCCCGAACGCTCCAATTGAATAAATGTAGAAATTATGAATGCAAAAAAATTTGTGCTGTTCAGCATGCTGCTTGTAGCTGTCAGCCTGCAGGCCCTGGGCCAGCAACGGGGAGAAAGCCAGCGCCGGGGAGAAGGCCAGCGGGGAAGACCTGGAAACGAACGTATGGTCGAGGCGATGAAAGAACGACTCGATCTGAGTGACGATCAGGTGACCAAACTGAAAGAGATTTACAAGAAATCAGCAGACGAATTCAGAAAGTTGCGGGAAGAAACCGCTGAAGAAAACCACGACCGACGGGAAGAGTTCCGAAAATTGAGGAACAAGCAACAGGAGGAAGTCAGCACTCTACTAACCGAAGAGCAGCTAAAGGAACTCAAAAAGTGGAGAGAGGAACGGCAAAGTCAGCGGCGCAGACCACGTCCGAAACCAGAAAATCAAAACGAATAGGCCGCTTTTAACTATCACGTCCGGAGCCGATAGAAGTCTTCTATCTGCTGGTTGAGCGAATGTAATTCCTCTTCCGAAATAAAGTCAGCCGCCCGGGTATAAACAATGGAATGAAAGAGTTCCTCCAGGTTTTGTTTATCAATGCCTGATTTAGCCGCCAGCCGGGCGATAAATTCCGGATCCTGGTGCGGACTCTCTGAGGCTTCCTGATACCGGTTTCGCAGAAACTCTTCAAAATACCAGGCCTTTTTCATTCCAATATCCTTGAAATCGCGCTGATTATAATACAGACTGCTAACCACGCCGGCAAATTCGAGGCTGGTATTTTTTGGCGGCTCTATCAGGGGAATCACTCGCTGCCGACGCTTCCCTCTGAAGATTACATAGAGCAATAATCCAAACAGGAGCAGGTACCAGGCCCATCGGATGGTGGGATATTTTGCGATGATTCCGAAAAGCGATCTGCTACCTACCCGGCCTTGTTTATAATATTCATCCCACCAGGTGTGGTGCGCCGGCAGATAGGAAAGCGCCCGGAATGCGTATTCATGTCCCTGATTGCGCAATAAATGGTAATTGCTGAACATGATGGGCTGGGAATGCAGGTAGAAATTACCGTTGCCGTAAGGAACGCGAATAAAATTCGACTTCCCACTCAGGCTTTCTGTAATGCTGAAGATCGACGGGGAACCGAAGGTCGCTGAAGAATCTGCCGTTGCCAGGGCATTCGTCATTTTTTCAGGGGAATCTTCTGATGATGAATCAATGGCAGAAAACCAGGTGCTCAGGGACCGTAACGGCAACACATATTTCCGGCTTCCAAGTTCCGGGTTCACAAAGTGGATCAGGCTGTCGGATCCGATCAAGCTTGTATGAGTCCTTACCCTGAGGGCATCCAGGAACGCCGGCGGGAACGTTTCTGCGGCGATAAAGGCAGTATTTCCTTCTTCGACAAAATTCAGAAGCGATTCCTGATCGAATTTATCCGCCTTAAAATCGGGTCCAATGAACAGATAGTTCCCAGACACCGTACTATCCTCCAGAAGATTGTATGGTGGCACCCGAATCACTTCAAGGGGCATATCTGGATACACTTCATCCAGCAGATGAAACAAGGCATAGGTGCCATAGGGAATTTTATCGGTGTTGATGTATGTACGTGTCCATTTCACAGGTTCGGGCCGATACCACTCCACGAGGCCGTAGGCCACTGCAAGCAGCAGCAATAATATTACATACCCGTTGACTTTGATCCTTTTCATTCCTGACCAATGGTTTTTTTCAGGGCGGCGAATTCCACTTGTACAGCCTCAAGATCCTGGTCCCTGGGAGTAGCTTCTCCGTACCAAATGTACTCGAAGATCCGGGTTAGCCTTCCAAAACGATCCTGCATATCGCCAGTGGGAATCTCCTGAAGATAATGTCGGTTGGTTTTGTCAGGATGCCACTGAATATGGCCATCCCGGGAAAGTTGCTTAAGTATTTCCAGGTAATAAATCCGAATGGCCTGGCGCAGGTTGCGTTGCTCAAGCGCCGTTTCCAGACGCTGCTCGAAATCTCCCGGATCAATATCGCCCGCGTTTTCCTCAAAGATCACCGTTGGTGAAACGGCCTTTTTACGGATAAGAGAGTCAATATCGACTCCCATCAATTTCATAACCACCAAAACAATAGCTGCCAGGGCCACAGTCCAGGGCAGGATCCTGGTGAATAAAATGCCCCAGAGATCGAAGCCGCTACTGTCAGAAGCTGCCCTTGTGAACAGGCTCCCTAGCCATTCCCAGAAACGGATCCACCAGGAATCATCCCTGGCAACCGTCCGCAGGTAGGAAAAATCCCGGTCCTTTTTCAGAGAATCGACTACCTTCCGGGAAGGCACCTTTATGTCCACCGGTGAATTATCAGGGTAGAATTGTTCTGCCCTGGAACTGTCGGAGCTAAATCTCAGGCTATCGGGCTGAAGCATGGTTTCCGGCGAGCTTCCCGGATGAAGGGGA
>DATCYD010000253.1:0-3621 GCA_036570465.1 Anseongella sp. | reverse complement strand
ATCCCTTACCCCGATCATTATTATGTCTTCATGGAGCAGTTTAGGGCAAATCCCGCCGACATGTTTCAACTGGTACCAAAAGTTGAGTGTTTCCTGGTCAGGGACATTCAGTTTCGATTCCAGATTATCTTCATCCAGAGAAATGGCATTGGGCATTCCATGCAGGTTACCCGAAGGAGTCGTGTAAGGCGAATGGATATCGGCATGGGCATCGATCCAGATCATCCCGAGCCGTTTACGGGGCCAGGCCACCCGGACGCCGGCGACAGTCCCGGCTGCAATGCTGTGATCACCACCAATTACAATGGGAAATTCATCATTTTCGATTGCGGTTCTAACCTCCCGGCTAATCCGTTCGGTCATGGTAAGCACGCCGGATATCCTCTTTGCATAACGATCCCCGGAAGATTCGAAAAGCAGATGATCTTCGGAAGGAACAGAAATACAGGCATGCTTTTTGAAAAATCTGCTGCTAAAGTCGAGAGAAGCGATGCGAATGGCATCCGGGCCCAGGCTTGCACCGCGAGTCCCGGCTCCGATTTCGGACCGTACTTCTATCAGCTTCAGTTTATGCATACAAGAGTTTAGATAGAATTATATCTTTGCAAACCAAATAAAAAGAGATGCAAAGTTATCAAGAATTTCTTGATTTGAGTGTAGGTTTCCCCCAGGAAGGATTCGAAGTCTATGAAGATGAGCTGTATTTCCATGATATTAATCTCATGGAGCTCATCGAGACCTATGGCACGCCTTTGAAGTTCACCTACTTACCGATCATTACCAAAAAGATACAACAAGCGCGTCTGTGGTTCCAGCGCGCCATCGTCAATAATAATTACCGCGGGAAGTACAGGTACTGTTACTGCACCAAGAGTTCACATTTTCGCCATGTGGTAGAAGAGGCGTTTAAAAACGACATCCACCTGGAAACCTCTGCCGCTTTTGATATGTCCATGATCGATGCCATGGAGAAAAAGGGCGTGATCAATAAGAACGTATATGTAGTCTGCAACGGGTTTAAGACTCAGCAGTACAAGCAATACATTGTTGATATGATCCATGATGGGTTCAAGAACATCATTCCCATTCTGGACAACAAAGAGGAGTTCTACTTTTACGATGACGAGCTCGATATGGAATGCAACCTGGGCATCCGGATCGCTACTGAAGAACAGCCGGATTCACAATTTTATACCAGCCGCCTGGGTATTCGTGCCGAAGACATCATTGACCTGTATCAAAACAAGATTGCCAGCCATTCGAATTTTAAAGTCACCATGTTGCATTTCTTCATCAATTCCGGCATCAGCGATACGCCGTATTACTGGAATGAACTGGAGAAATGTGTGACCCTGTATTGCAAGTTCAAAAAGGTAAATCCCAACCTGTCCATGCTAGATATCGGCGGTGGCATGCCCTTCAAGGATTCGCTGATATTTGATTTCGATTACGAATACATGGTGACGGAAATCATCAAACGAATCAAGGAAATCTGCGCCGAGCACGATGTAATCGAGCCGGATATCATTACCGAATTCGGAAAATACACCGTTGCAGAGGCTTCAGGTATCCTATATAAAGTATTGGGCCGGAAATTGCAGAATGACCGGGAAAAATGGTTGATGCTGGACGGGAGTTTCATCACCAACCTGCCTGATGTTTGGGCCATGAATCAGCGCTACATTCTCCTTCCCGTAAACAACTGGGATTTCGAATACGAACGGGTTAATATGGGGGGCATCACCTGCGATGGCCAGGATTACTACAACCAGGAAGCTCACATGAACAATGTTTTCATGCCCAAAACCCGGAAAGTGCAGTACATCGGGTTCTTCCACACCGGCGCCTATCAGGAAACCCTGGGCGGCTATGGCGGCATCCATCATTGCCTCCTCCCTACCCCGAAACACATTCTGATCCGCCGCAACCGCGATGAAACCTTCAACTACGAAGTCTTCGGCGAAGAACAAAACAGCAAACAAGTCCTAAAAATCCTGGGCTACATATAACCCCCGACAGGTTGTAAGCGCAGCCGAAACAACCACCGACAGGTTGTAAGCGCAGCGAAACAACCACCAACAGGTTGTAAGCGCAGCGAAACAACCACCCCACCGAAGGCGCCGTTATTTTTGCCGCTGGCAAAGCCGGCAAATGTGAGCGTAGCAACGCTACGTGACCATTTGCCAATGCCGCCAGCGGTAAAAAGAACAAGCCGTCACCTCCCGAAGTCGTCCTGGACGCGCACGATATCCCCCTCATCAGACGGTTGAGAAGCATCCGTGTGCTGCCAAATCTCTGCCAGCACACCCCAGCCTTCCAGTCCAACCAGGCGATGGCGTTCGCCCTGACGAAGTGTGATAAGGTCTCCGGGCGACAATATTTTCAGTTCACCTTCTTCATCCGTGTCACTGGTCACGACTCCAACCGTGCCGGTGAGAACTTTCCATATTTCAGCACGACGGTGGTGATATTGCCAGGAAAGGCGCTTGTGAGGGGCAACCAGAAGGATCTTGGGGCTGAGTTTACCCGATATTTTTAGATCTTCGGTTTTAATGCCATCAAAATAGGCGTCTGCAAAAGCCTGCGCCTGGTTCTCTTCTATCACAAAAAAACCACCCCAGGGCCGGTTTATATCTTGTTGACGAATGGAAAAGCCATTGGCCGTTAATTCTTTTTCTGTTTCGCTGAAAATAGTTGATTTCTGATCCTCGGTATGCATTATTCGTGTTTTATCATCCAAAAATAAGGGTTTCCAAGCAGAATTCCCGGTAGAAACCTTGTCAAAAAAGAAACGGCCGAATGATCTTGTGGAAAGGATCATCCGGCCGTTTCTTACACCGGGCCGCCCATGCCGGCACCGGAAAATAGTAAATTTGTCTGTTTTTTTAGAATGCGTAACGAATGGAAAAGCCAAGGCTGCTTGCTTCAAAATCAGACACAGGACTAAAGAGGAAATGAGGCCGCCAATCAATACCAAGATTCAAAGGCACATCATTGATCTTGTAATCCAGGCCGATAATAGGCGAAATACCGAAACCGGCATCTCCTCCACCATCCGGAATACCAATGAAAGGACCAAGACCTACCAACCATTTCAATCCGGCGGCATTGGGAATATCCTTATGATATTCATACAAGGCGCTGATATAAAACGCATGGTCATAGAAGGTAAAAATAGCTTCACCAACATTGTTTTCGGAGAAAAAGTGTTTACCTGTAATACCTACACCGCGGAAATCAATATCTCCTACGCGTAAACCAATGGCTGTACTGTATTCTGTACCGCCACTTTGGGCAAACGATGCGTTCTGAAGGCCAAGCGTCAGACCGGCAATTACTGTTAAGGTTAAAAGTGCTTTTTTCATAAATTCTTTTGTGCCAAAGATAATCAAAATGGTAATCAGGAAAAATACCTGAAAACCGCTATAATTCAAGTCATGGGCTTGTTACGCGGTTTCCCTACAAATGGCATGCCTGTTGTGCATATTTAGCAGAAGGAGATCAAAAAAAATGAAAAAACATTTAACAGGAATGGTCGTTTTGCTTCTTTTAGCCGGGTGTGCGATTCAGAAATCGGGTTATGGCCCGCCTCCACCGGAATCGATCGATTATTATAACAGT
>DATCYD010000252.1:0-11148 GCA_036570465.1 Anseongella sp. | reverse complement strand
TAGTTCGTAATTTTCGAATTCTTTGTCGGTGACCAGGTCGCCGCGTTCGCCGGCGCCGGGATTAAATGCCAGCGCTTCGTCATTCACGGTCCATGCCGCACCCGCTTTTTCTTTCAGGTAGGTATGCCAGCCATTGGTGCTACTGCCATCGAATAGCAAGGTCCAGCCCTGTCTTTTTTCTTTCTTACTGAGGGAGTTCAGTTCCTGAGCATTTACCGTTTCCGGTCCATTCACACAGAGGGCGGTAATAAGGACAGCCGGTAGAAATCCGGCAAAACGAATCACTATTCTTTTCATAAGGCTAAAGTACTATTTGGGGAGCATTTTTTTTATTTCTTGTTTGTTTAACAGTTATTTTTTTGTGTAACTTTACCATTACAGGGAATTGTAACCACCAGAAAAACCATTTTTCATGCCTGTTGCTTCCAGTGATAAATTTCAGGAGAAATCCTTGGTGACGGGAGACCGTGCGGCCTGGGAAGAGCTATACCGGACCTGGTTCAGGAAATTGTTCAATTACGGGAGAAAGTTCAGTCCGGACGAAGGACTTATCGAAGATGTCATTCAGGATATTTTTCTAACCTTATGGCAACAGGGGAACATGGGGATCCGGTCTCTGGGAAGCTACTTGTTCACTTCCTTTCGAAATAACATGCTCCGAAAAATTAACGTAGGCAGGCAACAAGGAGCCGAATTGTTGAACGACGATTACCATTTCGAACTTCAGCTGGCTCCTGATCAGCAAATGATCCGGGACGAACAGCGCGAAGAGAATTCCCGCAAGATCGCCCGGGCCATGACAGAACTGACTGCTCACCAACGTGAATTTATTTTCCTGCGATTCTATCAGCAACTGAGCTATGAAGAAATCTCATCCATCATGGATATTTCGGTAAAAGCCGTCTATAAGCTGGCCGCCCGTGCCATTCACCTGCTTCGCCGCGAACTCGAAAGCGAGCAGTTTATGCTCATTGTCACTTTGCTTTTTTCCAGGCGGGCTCTCCGCTGATCCTTCCAGACAAAATTTTTTGACTTCCATGGGGTAAAACCGGGGTGGGCCTACTCTTACCACATAACAGAGTACTGGGATAAGGCCGCAAAACGGAAATATGGAAGCAGGAGATTTCTACGAAAAATATTCGACTGAAGACTTTATTCTTGACGAGCGTTTCCAGGATTGGGTCATGCTGGGCAGGGACGATAAGTTCTGGGGAATATTCTGTCGGAAGCATCCGGAAAAAAGCGATATGGTCCATTCGGCGCGTGAATTTATTCAAACTCTGCATTTACTGGAGCATGTTCCGGGCCTGGAACAGGAGCAAAAAGCGTTGGAGCGTTTCGGAAAGCAAATATCCGGGCGTAGTGGCCCGAAAATGACGGAAATCAACCTGAAACCGGCAACAGGCAGAAAGATCAGCTTGCGTACACTACGCAGACTGGCCGCCTCGGTGCTGATATTGTTTCTGCTAAGCGGGGCATCGTGGATCCTTTTTAAAAAAAACCCGGTCCTGGTGGAAACAGGCTATGGGCAATTGAAGAAGATAATGCTTCCGGATAATTCATTGGTGTATCTGAATGCCAATTCAAGGCTTTACTTTGAGAAAAGCCTGCTGGGAAGCTTCTCCAGGGAAGTAAGGCTGGAAGGCGAAGCCTTTTTCAAGGTGGAGAAAGACAGCGGAGTGGACGGTTACCGCAAATTCCTGGTTCATACCAATGGCATGGCCGTGGAAGTGCTGGGCACCACCTTCAATGTACGGGATCGTCATGCGGTTAGCAGTGTAACTCTGCAAACCGGCAAAGTGCTGGTCAATATGAATGAGGGTGAACAAGTGACATTGCAACCCGGGGAGCGGGTAGAGATCAACCGGAAAGCCCGCAAGGTAGTAAAGAACAAAGTGAAACCCGAACAGTACACATCCTGGAGGAATCTGCGATACACTTTTGACCAAACCCCGGTCAGTGAACTGGTCCGGATAATCGGAGACAATTACGGGCTGGAAGTGGTGATTGAAGACACGAAGATTGCGGACAGTAAACTTTCAGGTGTGCTGGAGGCAGATAACCTCCAGACCTTTGTGAATGCGGTGTCATTTGCACTGAACATATCGATCAGAAAAGAAGGAAAGCAGTTAATTTTTGAACCTAAGTGAAAACACAAATGAGAAAGAAAAGTAGTATGGCCAGGAACTTCCTCCGCGCATGCTGCGTAATGGGCGGCGTAGTGCTGTATTCCTCCCTGGGAGCACAGGACTATGTCTTTTCGGCCTTAAACCCGGCCGTAGAAGATCCCGCCGGCCGTAACGGGCAGATGACCCTGAGAAAATTCCTTTCAGAATTCGAAGAACAGTATGCTATGCGGTTTGTCTGTAAATCGCAATTGTTACGTATGGAGATATCCGCTCATGAAGGGAAACAATTCAGAAGCCAGGCAGATGCGGAAGAATACTTGTTCGACCGCCTTCGGAATTATCGCTTTTCCGTTAAAAAGGTGGCCGACAGGCAATATGCCATCAGCCGGCGGGCCCCCCGGATTACCAGCATCAGCGGAGGACTGAGCGCCTTTGCTTCAAGACATCGCCCCATCGATTTAAACATGGCTGAGATCAGGCAAGGCACCATCAATGGATCAGTAACCGATACGATGGGCGCTCCCCTTCCCGGGGTCGCCGTTGTGGTAAAAGGAACAACTTTGGGCACTTCTACGGATGAACAAGGGGCCTTCAGTCTTCAAGCAGATGAGAATGATGTGTTGGTTTTCAGTATGGTAGGCTTTACCACCCGGGAAGTTCCGGTAACTATGGGAGAGGAAATGAACATTCAGCTTCGCCAGGATGCGCAGCAGCTTGAGGAGGTCGTCGTGGTTGGTTACGGTACACAAAAGAAAGCGGTGGTCTCCGGGGCGGTAGCCAGTGTGGACGGAAGCGAACTAACTAAATCACCCACCGTAAACCTCACCAATGCTTTGGCTGGACGACTCCCAGGAGTAACCGCCATGCAACAGAGCGGAGAGCCGGGATACGATAATTCGACGATCAGAATACGGGGGGTGAACTCGCTTGGAAACAGCGATGCCCTCGTGGTTATAGACGGGGTTCCCAATCGGGCCGGCGGACTGGCGCGGTTGAATCCCAATGATATTGAAAGCATTTCTATCCTGAAGGATGCTTCCGCAGCCATTTACGGTTCACGGGCCGCCAACGGAGTAATTCTAATTACGACAAAGCGCGGTCAAACGGGCAAGCCTCAGCTTACCTATGATTTTAACTTTGGCCTTCAACAGCCTACACGTATTCCGGAGATGTCCGATGCTGCCGAATATGCCACCATCAGGAACGAATTACAGATATTCGATAACCTTCCGGTGGAAGAATGGGGAGCTGCCTGGGAGGCCTTCAATACCGGCGAAGGCACCTATGACCGGAATAGCGGAGGCACCATTGCTGCCGTATATACTCCGGAGCAAATGCAGAAATTCCGGGACGGTTCCGACCCGTTGCGTTATCCCAATACCGATTGGTTTGGGACAACACTCAAAACCTGGTCACCCCAGCAGCAGCATAATCTGCAGATCAGCGGAGGAACCGAGAATGTTAAATACCTGGCCTCTCTGGGCTACCAGGACCAGGACGGCTATTACAAGGAGTCGGCCACCGGGTACAAGCAATACGATATGCGTTTGAACCTGGATGCAAAGATCAACGATTACATCAGCACAAAACTCAGCATTACAGCGCGGGAAGAATTCCGCCATTTTCCAACGGTAGGAGCGGGTGCAATTTTCAGGATGCTGATGCGTGGGAAGCCTACCGAGATTGAAGTGTGGCCCAATGGGCTACCCGGACCCGACATCGAATATGGTGAAAATCCATATGTGATCACAACCGATCTGACAGGCTATGACCATGATAAGCGGGATTATTTCCAGACCAATGGCCAGGTAGATATTACCATTCCAGGTGTCGAGGGCCTGAAGATTACCGGGCAGGCAGCTGTTGATAAATTCTCAGGTCGGCGCAAATTATGGCAGCTTCCCTGGACACTTTATTATTGGGATGGAGAATCGTTCGAAGAGGACGGGACTACCCCGGTACTTACCGGAAGCGTCCGTTCCCGATATACGGACCCCCGCCTTCGTGAACAGTCAGCCTCTGAGCTTGCTGTAAATCTGACAGGAATGGTTGCCTATGACCGGTTAATCGGCGATCATACCCTGAACCTGCTGGCCGGCATCCAGCGCGAAAAGGTGGATCATGATAATTTCTGGGCTTTCCGGCGATACTTTATTTCCGGCCTGGTGGACCAGCTCTCGGTGGGAGGGCAACAGGAACAGGACATTGGCAACAGCGGAGACGGGCCCTATTCACTCTACCAGCGTGCGCGCCTGAGTTACTTCGGTCGCGTAGGCTACAATTACAAGGAAAAATACCTGGCTGAATTCCTTTGGCGTGTAGATGGCTCTTACATTTTTCCACCTAATCAGCGTTTTGGTTTCTTTCCCGGTATCACGGTGGGATGGAGAATATCGGAAGAGCCTTTTTGGAAAGACAATATGGCTTTTGTGAATAACCTGAAGGTCCGTGGGTCCTGGGGACAAATGGGCGCAGAAGCATACCTGCCAGGCAGCAGTACACTGGCTGAATACCAATACCTGGCGAGCATGGGATACGGAAGCTACGTCATTGCCGATCAGGTAGCACAGTCGCTGATCGAAAACAATGTACCCAATCTTAATTTCGGCTGGGAAGTGGCCAATAATATGAACATTGGTTTGGAAGCAGCCATGCTGGATCACCGGCTTACACTTGAGTTTGAGTATTTCAATAATAAGCGGACCGAAGTGCTGATCAACCGGTCAGGCTCCATTCCCGGTAGCAGCGGCATTATAAACAAACTGCCTCCGGTAAACCTGGGAGAGATCAACAATAAGGGGTGGGAATACCAGGTCGGTTATGCTGACCAAAAGGGTGATTTTGCCTATAGTGTCAGTGTCAATGGAGGGTATGCTAAAAACAAGATCATTTTTTGGGACGAAACTCCCGGCGCCCCGGAATGGCAACAAACTACCGGAAAGCCTTTCGAGGCCTTTCTCCTGTATCAATATGACGGGGTTTTTCGGGATCAGGCCGAAATTGATGCCAATACCATTGATTACAGCGCTATTTCAGGAGAGCTTCGGCCCGGCGACATGAAATTCAGCGACGTAAACAATGACGGAAAAATAGACGGAGACGACCGGGTTCGCCTTGATAAGACGGGTGTGCCTACATTTACCGGCGGGCTTAATATCAATCTCCAATACAGGAATTTCGACTTGTCCGTTCTGTTTCAGGGGGCTACCGGAGCGTTACAGTTTGTGGGCCTCACCGAATCGGGCGATATCGGGAATTACCTGGATTGGTCCTACAAAAACCGTTGGACCATTGATAATCCCAGCAGTACCGATCCAAGGCTGGCCAATCGGGGAAACACCTATTACACCAACTTTTCAATTGCCGGAGAAAACACCTATTGGGCAAGAAGCAAAGATTATTTGCGGTTGAAGAATGTTGAACTAGGCTATACGCTGCCTTCGACACTCATTGAAAGGTGGGGAATAAGCAATGTGAGGGTGTATCTGAGTGGCCTGAACCTGGCTACCTGGGATGAAATAAAGATTTGGGATCCTGAAGGGGAATCCAACAGCGGACAGTATTATCCCCAGGCAAGGGTCATCAACGGTGGTATAAGTGTCGCGTTTTAACTGAGAAAAACCCTAACGAGATGAAACGTACAATCAAGTATATGTTTTTAATCATGGCAGGAACTTCTTGCTTGCTGACTTCCTGCAATAAAGATTTCCTGGACCGGACACCACTGAACCAGATATCCGGAGACAAGGTCTGGCAAGACGATGCTGCCGCCAATGCCTTTGTCACTGAGATCTACAACGGACTTGAGAACGGTGGCTTCTTTGAACAAATGCTATCGTCACTTTCCGATGAATCCGTTTTTACCCATGCCGGGCGGAATATCAATGTTGTCAATCAGGGAGATTTAAGCCCTTCCAATCTCGGTTGGGTGGATGGAACCTATAACTGGAACAACATGTATAACCGCATCAGGGCCTGTAATATCACCATCCGGAATCTCAGCTCTCCGGACCTGAATTCACTGGCCGACGAGGAATTAAAGGCGCGGTTAATGGGAGAGGCACATTTTCTAAGGGCTTATTACTATCATCAGCTGCTGCGCTACTATGGAAGCGTTCCGCTGATCACCAGGGTATATGGCCTTGATGAAGATTATACCGCCCCCCGGAATACCTTTGCCGAATGTGTGGACTTTATTGTCAATGACTGTGACAGCGCAGTTACCTTGCTGCAAGACCAAAGCATGGAACAGGGTCGTGCAAGTCATGTAGCAGCGCTAGCCCTGAAATCCCGCATCCTGATCTATGCCGCCAGCGATTTGCATGATATTCCCACGGCTTCGGCCAAATCCACGATGATCGCCGGATATGCAAATCCTGAATTCCTGGGTTATACCAGCGGTGACCGGACGGCCCGCTGGACGGCTGCTCTGGATGCGGCAAAAGAGGTCATGGACGTTGCCGGAAGCGGGTATAAGCTGGATTTAACGGCTCCGGTCTCGGCTGAAGAAGGCACCAGCAACTACATATCCATTGCCATGGGTGGCGGAAGTTCTGCCCCGGGCGCAGATGCCGCAGCTGAAGTTGAATTGCTTTTCGCCCGGTATTTCACCATTGGAAAGGATGAAGGCGGCAGCTATGTAGGGCGCAATAACGGCCCCAACGGCTATCATAACTGGGCAGGTAATACCCCCATCGGTTTGCTGGTAGATGATTATGAAATGGCAAACGGCGACCCATTCGACTGGGGCAACAATGCACACAAATCCAATCCCTACAAGAACCGTGACCCCCGTTTCTATGCGACCATTCTTTATGATGGCGCAGACTGGAAACCACGAGACCTGGCATCTGGCGATGTGGACCCAGCCAGCCAGATACAAACGGGTGATTACGACCTGATTGGCTCCAATGGGAAGTTTACCCACCGGGGGCTCGATACCCGTTTTAGTGCTATTGAGGACTGGAATGGGTCCCGTACGGGCTATTATATGCGTAAATTCATTGATCCAAACCCCACGATCGTTGACGCCAGTATGAAGCAGTATATTCCCTGGCCTTTCTTCCGCTATACAGAAGCCGTCTTTAACTATATTGAAGCCAGTATTGAATTGAATCAGTTGAGCAACGCTATTCTTTGGTTGAACCGAATCCGCTTCCGCTCCGGAATGCCCGCAATTACCGAAACCAGCCAGGCAGCACTTCGTGCCCGCTACAGGCATGAAAGAAGGATCGAGATGGCCTATGAGGAACATCGTTATCACGATACCCGCCGGTGGATGATCGCCAAAGAAACATTGGGCAGGGACCTGACCTATATCGTGGTAAAAGGAAAGTTCAAGGCCGGGAAACAAATGTCCGCCCCCTATCATCATGATGAATCAATATACACCTATACTTACACTCCGGTGGTCAACACTGATTTTGAAGACCGTACCTGGGTGGACAAAATGTACTTCCGTCCCTTTAGCCGGGATGAAGTCAACCGGAATGATAAGTTGATACAAAACCCCGGTTATGAATAAAAATGATATCCCCCTTTGAACTATTGGAAGCGGCCTGTCCGGAAGGGAGGCCGCTTCCGTATTGAAGGGCCGGCAAGCGGAACCGCCAATGTAACAAATTCGATTTTCAGAGTAAAAATTCGCCTAAGATCGCTGTTATGGTTATCTTTGTAACATTATTTCAAAAGTGTAAGTTGTGATTATCGTATATTTTTTCCTGGCGCATTGGTTCCTGTCGCTGTTTTTTTCAAACCTTTTTTCTACACCGGTACGCTTCTCATAAGATGTTTAACGCAAACCGGTTTTGGGAACGCTTCTTTTACTTCTGCACCTGGTTTTTCCAGGGCGCATCTTTTTTGAATCCCCGTGCCTATGGTATCATGCACCGGATGCACCATGCCTACTCGGATACGGAAAAAGACCCGCATTCGCCGCATTTTTTCAAGGATGTATTTTCCATGATGTGGCAAACCAAAAAGATTTACACGGACTACGTGTACAATAAAGTAAAGCCCGAGCGGGCCTTTGACATCGAATACCCTACCTGGCCCTTGATCGATCGCATCGGGGACCATTGGGCGTCAAGAATCACCTTCGGCGTGGCTTATACCGTGTTTTATATCATCTTTGCCACCCACTGGTGGATGTTCCTGTTGCTGCCCATCCATTACCTGATGGGTCCGATACAGGGAGCAATCGTCAACTGGTGTGGCCATAAGTACGGCTACGCCAATTATGACAATCATGACCATTCAAAAAACACCACTCCATGGGGATTTGCCATGATGGGAGAGCTGTTCCAGAATAATCATCATAAACATCCGAACAGCCCAAGGTTTTCAAAGAAATGGTTTGAAATAGATCCGGTATATCCGATCATGAAGCTGATGCACTATATGCACATTATCCGCCTGAGAAAGGCGCATGCCTGAAACGATTAGGCGCGGCGCGGCCCCGGCCTAGTTGTTTGAAGTGATCTCAGGCCCCTTATAATTCCGGATTTCTTTTCTCCGCCGGGATTCAAAGATCAGGATCAGGCAAACGGGGAAAATAAAACCGGTAAAAGTAAGCACCGGAATAATGATGGAAGGTGGTGCGGGTATTTCGAGCAACAGATACTGCATGATTTTATAATTTAGCGCAAATTTAACAAAAGCTCCTCTTATGTTCAAAAATACAATCAGAACCTCGTTTATTTTTCTGTTGAGCCTGTTCGCATTGAGCGCTGCCGCCCAAACTTCGGAAGAAGTGGAAGAACGGGTTAAGAAAGATGTCATGGAACGCTATCCGGACATTGAAGAATATACCCTGCAGAACCAGCTGGTACGTGTCCTGGCAGAGTTCAAACGGAACGATACCAGTTATACCATGACATATTCATCCAAGGGAAAATGGCAACATACCATTTATGAGATTGACCCCGCCGATGTCCCCGCCGAAGTCATGGATGGCTACGATAAAAGCAAATATACCGAAGACTGGGAAATCACCACCGCCGAGGTGTACGATACTCCCGCCAAAGGCCTGCAATATCGCCTGACCGTCTCCAAGAACCAGTTCCAGAAAAAATACCTCTATTTTAACGAAAAGGGACGCCTCTTACGGGAAGCACTCACCCTCTAAACGGCCACGCAGGAAAGCTATTCGTTTTTAGTCGCGTGGCTCGAGTGTAAATATGTTTTACACCGTTGTGCTGGCGAGCGAAGCGAAGCCGTCAATGTGCAGCCCGTAATTTTCCATGCCCGACCGAACTACCAATCCCACATGGTCCCGTCTTCCAGCCGGTTAGCCGGAAGCCAGGCACGCTGGTAAGGATATTGGGCAGCAAGGTCTTCGTTCAGATCTACACCCAGTCCTGGTGCATCTCCGGGGTACATGTAGCCGTTTTCGTATGAGTAAGCGTGGGGAAATACTTCGTCTGTCAGTTCAGAATGAGGCATGTGCTCCTGGATGCCGAAGTTGTGGATGGCCAGGTCAAAATGAAGGGCGGCGGCCATGGTAACGGGTGACAGGTCGGTGGCGCCGTGGAAGCCTGTGCGTACGTTGTAGTGTGCAGCCAGGTGAGCCAGTTTCAGCAAGGGTGTGATGCCTCCGCCGTGGACGATGGTCATCCGGATATAATCGATCAGTTGTTCGGTAATGAGAGTGTGGCAGTCCTGAACGGAGTTGAATACTTCGCCAACGGCTAGTGGAGTCACGGTATGGTGGCGGATCAGGCGAAAGCCTTCCTGCATATCAGCAGGGATGGCATCTTCCATCCAGAAAAGGCGGAAAGGTTCCAGGTCCTTGCCGAGCCGTGCCGCTTCCACCGGTTTCAGGCGGTGATGGACATCGTGCAGCAGGTAAAGATCGTCGCCGAAGGTGCTTCGGACTTCATTAAACAGCACCGGTGCGAAACGGAGGTATTTTTCAGTGTTCCAGATGCTTTCTTTGGGAAGTTGTTCCCGCAGGGCGGGTTCGTATTTTTCTCCGTGACGAGGTACGCCGTAGGTGTCTTTGATGCCTGGAACGCCTGATTGCACGCGGATGGCCTTGTAGCCCAGCTCCACATGACGACCCACATCATCCAGCGCCTGGGAAAGGTCTGCTCCGTTTGCATGACAATACACCAATATTTTCTCGCGGGTTTTCCCCCCCAACAGGTTGTACAGAGGTACGTTAAGTGCCTTGGCTTTGATGTCCCAGAGGGCCATGTCAATGGCGGCGATTGCGGTCATGGTGACCGGGCCGCGTTTCCAGTAAGGGGAACGGTAAAAATATTGCCAGGTATCTTCCGTGTCGAAGGGGTCCCGGCCGATAAGCGATGGCAGGCAATACTCTTCCAGATACGTAGCTACGGCTTTTTCACGGCCGTTCAGGGTGGCATCACCCAGTCCGTAGGTGCCTTCATCGGTCGTTACTTTCAGCGTAACGAAGTTGCGTCCCGGCGAGCAGACGATCAGTTTGGCACTGGTGATTTTCATCAGAATCCGATTGAATTTCCGCCGTCAACCGGCAGCACAACGCCGGTCAGGTATTTTGCGGCATCTGAGGCCATGAAAGCAGCGGCGTAACCGACGTCTTCTGGTTCTCCCAGCGAGCCGATGGGAGTCCGGCCCAATACCTTGTTCTTTCGTTCCGGATCATTGTTCAGGGCATTCGAAGACATTTCGGTATGAATGAATCCGGGAGCCAGGCAGTTTACGCGGATGCCTTTCGGTGACCACTCTACAGCCAGAGCGCGGGTCATTCCCTCGATAGCCGTTTTCGCAGCAGTGTAGGCAATCACCTTTGGGAGGCCGTATTGCGCTGCCATGGAACTGATCATGATGATACCTCCCTGGCCTCGCTTTGCCATGCGTTTGGCTACTTCGCGGCTGAGTCCGAAGACCGCCTGCTGATTCGTCCGGATTACCTGGGCGAATTCCTCATCAGTGACGTCCAGTGCATCCTTTTTCAGGTGGATGCCTGCATTGTTTACCAATATATCGATGTTCCCCAATTTATTCTCCGTGTCGGCGATGAAACCGGGGAGGT
>DATCYD010000251.1:0-7021 GCA_036570465.1 Anseongella sp. | reverse complement strand
TGGGTCCCCGTTGTTCCCTGCGTCGTCGCGGGTTCCTGGGCCCAGACTGTTCCCCGCGGCCCGCCAGTTCCCATTGACAGTCCAGCGGCCAGCAGAAAGGCAATCGCTTCCGGCCTTTTCCACCAACAACGACCTTTCCCGTTCCTGCCGGACAATTTTCCAGAATTCCTAGGCCGGAACAATTCCCCCATGACTTTCAATCAATTGGCGAAGTTCGTCGAAAGGCACTTCCAGGGGCGTCGTTCCTTTGGTGTTGGCCAGGGTGGCGGCGCAGGCCGCTGCCTGACCCATACCCATGCAGGAAGCCTGGACCCGCAGGGCGGAGTTGGCCAGCCGATCACTGCTGAGGCAGCGGCCGGCCACAATAAAGTTCCGGCTCTTTTTCGGGATCAGCGCCCGCAGCGGAATGGTTGCCACTACCCCTTCTTCCAGGTGCGCCGGGATTACCCCGTGCTTGTCGTGGAGGTCGATCGGGTAGTACGAATAAGAAAGGGCATCCTCGAATACCTTTCCTGTAACATATTCTTCCTTGGTGATCTTGTGATGACCGTCAATACGGTACGTCTCCCGTACGGCCGTCTCGGTCTGCATATCGCGCAGCCAGGTTTTTTCGCAGCCCGGAAGGGTGCGCAGGAAGCGCAGATGCTTTAGCAACGAGCGGCGGCCGTCGATGTTGGCGGCTGTGTGCGTTTCGGAAGTTGTAGAATCCGCACCCAGAATGTGCTGGATGTTATCCCCGTGGCCCTTGAGCAAGCCCATGATGTTGCCCCGAAATTCCTCGCGAATCAGTTCTCCGTTCTCCAGCGCCTCTTTGTAGCGCTGACGGATGAGGTCGGCGTCCAAAGACTCATAATCGTAGCCTTCCAGGCGGAACTGCAGTGTACCTGGCTGGGTTTCCTCTTCGCGCAGCAGGTTGAAGCCGGCGATGGAGCTGGGTAGGGCGTTGCCGGTACAGTCGATTACTTGTTTGCATAGGATGGTGGCGTGTACGCCCTTACCCATGGTTTTTACCTTCCAACGGTCTTGCTGGAAGTCCAGTTTAACAGGAGTTTCGTAATAACGGATCTGCACACCGGCTTCCAGGCATTTTTCTTCGGCAAGCAGGGCATAGATATGGCCGTTCAGCCGCACCTGATGGCGCCAGTGCTGGCGTCCATGCGGGATGGAGAAGTCGGGCAAGGTATCATCGTTCATAGCTACCGCCTCCTGTACCAGTTCCCAGCCGATTCCACCGATGACTTGCTTGCCCCAGGCGAAAAAGATGCCGGGAAATGAAACCCCGCCTACGGTCGTGGTGCCTCCCAGCTGGCTGCCAGCCTCTATCAGTACGGTCCGCTGACCGGCGCGGCCAGCCTGGATGGCCGCGATGGTGCCGGCGGTGCCTCCACCGATGACCAGAATATCGGTCTCCAGCTCCTGTCTATGTACCTGATACGGTGGTGCCAGCTGTTCTCCCTGAGAAAGACGCGGGGTGGCCAGTCCTACAGAAAGGGCCCCTATCGATCCAAGCATTTCCCTTCTTTTCATATTTCCTCCTTAGTAGCCAGGATTCTGATCCGTTTGAGGATCCATGGCATCGTTAAAATTCAGTTCATCCAGCGGAATGGGCCACAGGTAGTGGGCTTCCGCAATGGTCAGTTCCCTGTTCATCATTATTATTTCCGCCGCCTTGCCGGTCCGTTTGAGATCCAGCCATCTTTTCCCTTCGAACTGGAACTCATAAGCGCGTTCCTGCAGTACCAGATCGGCGAATGACTCTTCGTTATAGTCTGCAATATTAAAATCAACCGGAGACGGGGTGGTGGGATCGTAGCCATAAGCGCGCCGGTGTACTTTATTGAGCGCTTCAATTCCTTCGGGCGTGGGGCCACCGGCTACCCGGCAGTCGGCTTCGGCGAATTGGAGCAGGACTTCGGAGTAGCGGTAGATGGGAAGGTCGTTCCCGGCGCCGCGGCTTTGTTCCACCGAGTTCTGGTCCACGTATTTTTTGGAAACAAGGGTATTGGGACCCAGGCCGAAATCAATTTTATCCCAGAGTTGCTTGCGGATATCGGCATCGTCCCACTCGGTATAAAAACGGCCGGACGCATCCCCATAATGGGCATATGCTCCACCGTAGTTATAAAGACCCGTACTTGGGTGATTCAGGATCCACAGAATGTAATTTCCCTGTCCCTGGATCCGGGAATATTTCATATAGAAAATCTCCTCGGTACTGGTCAGCAGATCGGGGCCGAAGATCTTCTGCTGGAAGTCTTCGAATGAACTTACCGGTACAAGGGAGTACTCGCCAGATTGGATCACGTCGTTTGCTTTCTCTCGTGCCTCCTCGAACCTTCCCAGCTGAAGATAGACGTCGGCCAGGAGTGTCTTGGCCACCAACCTGGAGGGTCTGCCAATGTCCTTAGGCTGGTCCGGAAGATTAGCCTCGGCTTCCGTCAGGTCTGCCAGGATAAAAGCATACACATCTTCCTCACTGCTTCTTGGAACATCTGGTTCTTCCAGATTGGCTTCCGTTCTCAGTGGAACACCGCCCCAATTCCGCACCAGGTCAAAATATGCCCATGCACGCAGGAATTTTGCTTCAGCCACATATTGGGAAAGCACCACAGGATCAATCGTTTCATTCCCTGCGACGTTCGCAATCACCAGGTTAGCGTTCCGGATCCCCAGGTAGAAATCTCTCCAGCGTCCTGCCGCTGTATTAATATTTGTAGAATTCAACGCCGTAAAATCATTGTATTGCGCCCGGCTGCCTCTGCCGAATCCCCAATCCGTGTGTGCATCCAGGATACAGATCTGTTCGGGACGAACACCCCGCAGGGGAGAGTAAATGGCGTTAACTGCTGTTTCAACTTCTTCGGCAGTGTTATAGAATGTTTCGACCGCTACTCCTTTAGGCGCTTCATCCAGAAGGTCGGCGCATCCGGATAATAACAGGGGGATCGAAAATAATATGAGTAACTTTTTCATGTCTGTTTCTTTTTAAAATCCTGCACGTAGCCCTACCGTAAACGTCTTAGCCATGGGGTAACTGTAATGGTCGATTCCCTGCCGGGTCCCGGCCCCCCGGGAGTTCACCTCGGGATCCCACCATGAATAGTTCGTAAGTGTAACCAGGTTCTGTCCGCTAACATAGATTTGGGCGCTGTTTAACCATTTAAGGCCAAGATCACCCGCTGGCAGATTGTAAGCCAGCTGGATGTTTTTCAGCCGCAGGTAGGAACCGTCCTCCACCCACCGGTCCGATACCCGTACAGAATAGTTCCTCGTGATGACCGGGTACCTGGCATCCGTGTTCTCCGGCGTCCAGTGATCCAGGAACACTTCCCGGGGCATATTCAGCCCCTGCCCGTAATCCATGGTACTGGGAATAGAGCTCACGTTGAAAATATCGTTCCCCTGGGAACCTTGGATGAAAACGGTAAGCTGGAAATTCTTATATGACATGTCCGATGTGAGCCCGTAAATGAAATCCGGATTGGGGTCGCCAATGTAGGTTTTGTCGGCATCGTCTATTGCCCCGTCGCCACTCAGATCCTGGTAGGTAATGTGGCCGGTTTCATCGTAGCCTTTTTCCATATACCCATAGAACTGGCCCACTGGCCGCCCTTCCCGCAGAATGGAAAAGTTATCGCCGACCACCAGCACGTTAATGGAGTTCGTAAGAATATCTTCTCCGTTATGAAGCTTGACAATTTTATTCCGGTTGAAGGAAATATTCCCGAAAAGGTCCCATTTGAAATCTCCGGTCATGGCCTTTGCGTCCACGCCGAATTCTACGCCTTTGTTCTGCATTTTGCCTACATTCTGAATGGTAGTGGTAAACCCAAGAGAGCTCGGCAGTCGCACAGTGTTAAGCAGGTCGCGCGTGTTTTTGACGTAGTAGTCGGCGGTCACATAGAGCCGGTTGCTAAACAGTCCCAAATCTATTCCAACGTCAAACTGCTCAGTGGTTTCCCATTTCAGTTCACCGGGAAGCCGGGTGCTCGGAGCAAAGGTATTCACCATCTCATCGCCAAAAATTGTGTTGCCGGACGACAATCTGTTGAGGGTTGCATAGGGAGAGATGGCCTGACTGCCGGTGAAGCCCCAGCTGGTTCGCAGCTTCAGGTCAGAAATATGACGGCTTTCCTTCATGAATTCTTCGTTGGAGATCCTCCATGCGAAGGCGCCTGAGGGGAAATACCCCCATTTATTCCCTTTGCTGAACCGGGAGGAACCGTCGGAACGGAAACTGGCTGTGAACAGGAACCTGCTGTCGTAGGTATAGTTAATCCTTCCCAGATAAGACAACAATACTGATTTGGCGTAACCCGAACCGGGGATCCCCGGCGTGGCGGCAGCACCCAGATCATACGTTTCAAAAGCGTCTGATAAGAAGCCTATCCCGCTGCCGGAAAGGAATGTGGTGGTGAAGTCCTGATAGGTAAAGCCGGCCAGCACGGAGAGATCATGTTTTTGGTTGAATGTCCTGACGTAGCTAATGGTATTTTCGCTCAGATAGCTGGTGAACTGTTCGGTACTGATACCTGCACTTCCATCGGAGTTGATAAAATTCCTGGTGGTATAATTATCCTCGCGGTCATCCCTGTTCTCAATCCCGCCGGATATCTTGATGGTTAGCTCTTTGATGGGATTGTAGATCAGTGCCGCATTGGCCAGGACCACATTGGCTTTTACTTCATTATGCTGTTCATTAATGTAGTTCAGGGGGTTGGTCAGGTCCACCGCCACAAAGGGATATTCCTCGGCCAGTACGGTGTAGGTTCCGTCTTCATTGTAAGGTTGAAGGGTTGGAGGGGCCGAAATCGCGGCCCCGATCATGGACCGTCCGCGAGAGCCGCCGCTGTTGTCTTTCCGTTCCGTTTTCAACTTTGAGAGCGTGCTGGAAAGCGTTACCCGGAATTTGTCGCTGATTTCGTGGTTCACATTGGCACGGAGGGAGTACCGGTTGTAATCGCTGCCCTTCACGATCCCTTCCTGGCCGAAGATACTTCCAGAAAGAGCGAACTGCGTTTTCTGGTTGCCGCCACGGACGTTCAGGGAAGTACTCCTGATGGGCGCGCTCTGGAAGACCAGATCCTGCCAGTCGTAGCTCTGTCCGAGGGCGTCGATCTCCTCATCGGTAAAGTAAGGATCGAGGCCATCATTGACCGCCTGTTCGTTGTTGAGCAGGGCGTATTCCCGGGCATTCATCAGGTCCAGTTTTTTACGGAGCGTTTGAGTGCTGTAGCTGGTCTCAAAATCGACCATTGTCTTTCCTGCCTTTCCCTGTTTGGTAGTAATCAGAACGACCCCATTGGCACCTCTGGATCCGTAAATGGCGGTGGCCGAGGCGTCCTTCAGAATTTCGATACTTTCTACGTCCGAATTATTGAGCAGGGTGGGGCTATTCCGCACGGGGAATCCGTCAACTACGTACAAGGGTTCATTGTCTCCCTGGATAGAGTTTTGTCCCCTGATGCGGATGCTGGGACCTGAGCCCGGCGCCCCGTTACTGGCCAGCACCTGAACCCCAGCCGCTCTTCCGGACAGGGATTGAAGAACGCTGGCTGATGGATATGCGTTAATTTCTTCTGCCTTAACAGATGAAATGGAGCCGGTCAGGTCGCTTTTCTTTTGTGTGCCGTATCCAACCACCACCACTTCTTCCAGACCCACAATATCCTGGGCCAGCGCCACATCGATCCTTGTCCTGCCTTCCAACGGGATCTCTTGTGAGAGGTAACCGATGAAGGAAACAACCAACACACCGTTTGCTGCTTCATCGGCCGGGATCTGCAGCTCGTAACTTCCGTCAGGCTCACTGGAAACTCCGGCGCTGTATCCTTTTAGAACGATGTTCACCCCCGGGAGGCCTTCTCCGGTGGAAGCATCCGTTATCCGGCCTGTTATCACGATATCCTGAACGGCAGAGGGCAACAAATGCAAATTTTGCAATTTAACAGCCGGAAGGTCCAGGGGAATCAGCCCCACCCGTCTGTTTCGTCGGGTAATGACGATGTTCTGTCCAACCACTTCATAGGTGAGCCCCACAGGATCAAGCAAGCGGTCGAGCGTAATTTCCAGCCTCTCTTTTTCAATGTTCAGGCTTACTTTCTGACGCAACTGAGCTTTTGAACTATAGATGAATTCCACGCCTGTCTGTCCGTGGATGAGCTCCAGCACCTGTACCATCGGTGCTTCACTGACGCTGACGCTTATCTTTTTATCAAGGATCCCCTGTGCGTTCCCTGTGCTGGATCTCACCATTTGAAGGGAAAGCAATGTGATCACCAATGCTATGAACGATCCTCGCATGATTACAGGAATTGAACGGTCAATAACTCTCGGAAAAATCATACATTTGAATGTTTTATAAAGTTTCACAATGGCCCTCATGTGCAGGTTGGCGCTCGCACAGGGGGCTTCTTTATTTTCTGCTACAGTACGGGACCGCTCTTACGCGTCACCGTTTACAACGTGTTCAGTTAGCCGTGTTCTGTCACACCGGGCGTTGTTCTTTTCATTTTCTATTGCTGATTTTTAGGTTTGCGATCGATTAATTTTTACAGCCTTCTCCTTCAATGGTCACTTTCTTGTGCCGGATGCTGTACCGGGCGCCGATGGATTTACAGATGGCCTCGATTGTCAGGTCAACAGACTGGCTTCTGTTGAATCGTCCGGTTATCTTGCAGTCCAGGATGGCCGGATTCTCTATTTTTATATTCAGTCCGAAAGCGCGCTCCAGCGTGGAAGCCACCTCTTCCATGGAAGTGAGGTTGAACACCAGTTTGCCGTCTTTCCATTCCTTATACGGGGTCACATCTTCAACGGCCGACTTGCTGAGCAGACCATTTTCCCGGGCGTAAGTGGCCATTTGCCTGGGCTGCAACAATACCGATTCCGTTTTTGTTCCATCAGACCCGTCGGAAGGGACGCTTACCCGGACCTCTCCTGATACAACCGTTACTTGCATGTCGTCAGAGTCCCGGTAGGCTTTCACGTTAAAGCGGGTCCCCAGCACACGGGTTTCCAT
>DATCYD010000250.1:0-5789 GCA_036570465.1 Anseongella sp. | reverse complement strand
ATCGGGTACAGCTCCTATGCCATGATCGTGATCCGTGCCAAAGCAGATCCCAACCTGAACAACAGTGACCCGGACAACGCGATTGGGCTCCTGAGTTACCTGAACCGGGAACAATACGGCGATCGTCCACTCATGTACGGGCATTATTTTGATGCCGAAATCACCGGAAGTGAAGATGGCGGCAAAATTTATCGAAAAGGAGCCGAGAAATACGAAGTAGCCGGATACAAGCCTGAATATGTTTACGAAAGCGGGAAAATGACTATTTTCCCGCGAATATACAGCGGGCAGGACAACCATGTTTCCCTATACAGGACCTGGCTCAACCTTCCCGAAGGCTCCCAGCCAACCTTCGGCGATAATCTGCAATTCTTCTTCCAGTACCAGATCAATTACATGTATCTGCGGTATTTCATGTGGAATTTCGCGGGAAGAGTCAATGATGAACAAGGCATTATCCAGGGACAGATCGACGGAAACTGGATGAGCGGTATCAAGATACTGGACGAAGCGAGGCTGGGCAATATGGACGAACTGCCGGACAGCATCTCTGAAAATGCCGCCCATAACAAGCTTTTCCTGTTGCCTCTCCTATTAGGTATTCTGGGACTGCTTTACCAATACAAAAAGGACAGGAAGGACACCCTGGTAGTCTTCCTGCTATTCTTCTTTACCGGAATGGCCATTGTGCTTTACCTCAACCAGACACCCATGCAGCCGCGCGAACGGGATTACGCCTACGCAGGTTCATTTTACGCGTTCTGTATTTGGATTGGACTTGGTGTTATGAGTGTCAGCGAATTGCTGGCCAAAAAACTAAATATAAAGGCAGCGGCCTTGTTGTCCACAGCGGTTTGCCTCCTGGCCGTCCCCATCCTGATGGCCAGTCAGGAATGGGATGATCACGATCGTTCTGACCGCTATGTCGTACGCGATATTGCAGCCAATTACCTGAACTCGGTTGCCCCCAACGGAATCATTTTCACCTATGGAGATAATGATACATACCCGCTTTGGTACGCGCAGGAAGTGGAATACATCCGCCCTGACGTACGCGTGGTGAACCTGAGTCTGCTGGGAACCGACTGGTATGGCCGCCGGATGAAAGGCAAAATGAATGAATCCCCTGCTCTGCCGATTAGCTGGGAAAACGAGAAATTCGTTGCCGGTGTTCGGGATGCCGTGCCTTTCTTTGACCGCAAGATCGAAGGATATACCAACCTGAAACAGGTGATCGCCTTTGCCGGCAGCGATGCCCGTGAAGCACAGGTTCAACTTTCAAATCAGGAATATTCCAATTACATACCCACCAACCGCTTTCAGATCCCGGTAGATCGGGAGGCGGCCATTGCCTCAGGCGCAGCCACCCCTGCTGACAGCATTGTGGACGCAGTTCAGTGGACTCTCAGCCGAAGCGCTTTTTATAAGAACGACCTGCTTCAGCTGGACATCCTGGCCAACGCCCTGTGGGATCGGCCGGTTTATTTTGCTTCCACCATCCCCGGACGAAACATGCTGGGAATGGACAAGTACCTGCGCAACGATGGGCTGGCACTTCGCGTCACCCCTGTTCCCTACAACAACAACGATCCTTATCTTCAGGGAAGCGTGAATGACAGCATTCTTTACGACAACCTCATGAATAAATTCAAATGGGGAGGTCTGGAAACCGGCAATATTTACATTGATCCCGAAACCCGCAGGATGCTGGGTTACTTCCGGTTAACCTTCAACCAGCTGGCCGACACCCTATACAGGCAGGGCAAGATCGATTCTTGTGTGAAAGTGATCGACCGGATGAACGAAGTGCTGCCCGATATCTATTCAGACATGGGATACGTTCAACGTGACATGCTGATGTCAGAACTTTATTTCAAATGCAACGCCCCGGAAAAAGGCGATCAAATGATGACCGATATCGCAGATTACCTGGAAGATCAGCTCGATTATTACGCTTCGCTGGATCCCGGGCGCCGTCAGATGGGCTTCCGCATGGATCTCCAGAATTCAATCACACTGCTATTCCAGCTATCTGAAACTGCATCTCAATACGAACGTGCGGAGCTGGCCGCCAGACTGAAAGAATCACTGGCATCGTATGCCGCCATGCTGGGCATACAGCAACCGGCCGAGTAAAATAAAGAATGAGTAAAGAGCAGGAATGAAGAAGCTTCCTGCTATTCGGTCGTCTGAGTAGCGACAGCAGGTTCCTGAACCACGCCCATATCACAGAATTTGTCGATACGTTCTTGGACCAGTTTCGGGACACTTTTCCTGCTCAGACTTTTTAAATCGGAAAGTATCCGTTCTTTAATAGTTGCCGCCATCGCCTCCGGGTCGTGATGAGCACCTCCCAACGGTTCGGGAATTGTCCCGTCAATGAGCTTGTTAGCAAGCATGTCCCCGGCGGTCAGTTTCAACACCTCAGCGGCCCTCTCCTTGTAATCCCAGGTTCGCCACAGAATTGACGAACAGGATTCAGGCGAAATAACCGAATACCAGGTATATTCAAGCATATAAACACGGTCGCCGATACCAATCCCCAGCGCACCGCCAGAAGCACCTTCCCCAACAATAAAGCAAAGCACAGGCACCTTCAGCACAGACATTTCTAGCAGATTGCGCGCAATGGCCTCCCCCTGCCCCCGTTCTTCAGCCTCCAAGCCAGGATAAGCGCCCGGTGTATCAATAAAGGTAACAACAGGTATATTGAATTTCTCCGCAAGCCTCATCAATCGCAATGCCTTCCGGTATCCTTCAGGATTAGCCATTCCAAAATTCCGGAATTGGCGTTCTTTGGTATTCTTTCCCTTTTGATGACCAATAAACATTACCGTATGGCTGTCAATACTCCCCAATCCACCTACGATCGCCTTGTCGTCATTTACCGTACGATCACCATGCAACTCAATAAAGTCATCACAAAGCATCGATATATAGTCCAGCGTATAAGGACGCTCCGGATGACGGGACAACTGCACTTTTTGCCAGCCGCTTAGGTTGGAGTAAATGTCGTTCCGGGCTTTCTGCAATTTCTGCTCCAGCTCCGTAATGGACGCCGCCACATTCACCTTGCTTTTATCGGCCACCTGTCGCAATTTGTCCAGCTGCTCCTCCATATCCACCAGTGGTTGCTCGAAGTCAAACGATACTTTCATGCGGTAAAGGTAAAGAAAAAATAAAAACCCTTCTTGCAACATTCATTTTTTCGAGCGATATTTGCAGACCCTTGCAAAAAGGGTTACGGGCGCCGGCCCTTCCGGTAAAAATTCCTCAGTAGCTCAGTTGGTTAGAGCATCTGACTGTTAATCAGAGGGTCGCTGGTTCGAGCCCAGCCTGAGGAGCTGAAAACATTGTTTTCCAGCCATTTAAAGCCACTTTTTAACCGAAGTGGCTTTTTTTATTTTGCACCGGACATAAAGTGTCCTTTAAGCCCAATATTGATAAAAATATGGAATTGGAAGCCATACATTTCCCTGGAAGATCCGGATAACCGTAGATATGCGCTCGAAGATCCCAGGGGATTCCTCGCCGCTTATCCTAAGGGGGCGGTATTAGACGAAGTGCAACGGACACCAGAGCTCTTTTCTTATCTGCAGGGGATTCTTGATGAGCATGATGAAACGGGCCAATTTATTCTGACCGGATCAAATAATTTTCTTCTTCAGCAAAACATCACACAAAGCCTGGCGGGCAGGGTTGCATATATATACCTGCTACCCTTTTCACTTAGAGAACTATATACTGAAAACGATACAGCTGTCCTGCCAGATGAAGAGCGGTTTATCCGTCTGATGGCCGGACGGACGGGCCAGGAATTAAATATGACCTCCCTGGCAGTGGACGTGGGGGTAGATACCAAGACGATCCAATCGTGGATTGGTATCCTTGAAAGCAGTTTCAACAATCAATACGGCATCACGGTAGCTGGCTGGAGGAAGTTAATGATTTGATCATATGACCACCATTCGGTACGACAAAGACAAGGCTGGTTTTTCTGTAGAACAGTTATGATCAAGCTACGGTCGTTCCAGCAGAATGCTTGCCGCGTTCCCGCCGAAGCCCACGCCGTTGACCAGGATCTTCTTTAGTGGCTTTTTCTGATGCTGAAGCGGCGGACCAGACAGATAAGGCACATCGATGAACCGGTCATGTTGCAACATCAGGAGGGCGAATTCAAGGCTCAGTGCGCCGGAAGCACCGAATGTATGGCCAATTTTCCATTTATTGGAGGTTAATAGCGGCTTTTGGGTGCCGAAAACGGCATCGATGGCGGATAATTCGGCGGAATCCCCTCGTCTGGTGCCCGGAACATGCAATACGGCTACATCGACGCTCGCCGGATCATGCCCTTCCAGCGCCATTTTCATCGATCGCTGCAGGCAGTGGCCATCGGCTGAAAGAGAAGCCCCGTGTTCAATGGCCTCGGCGCCATAGCCAATTCCCATGATGTACGCCTGCGCGCGCAGGGCATCGGACGCGCCGGGGGTATCGGACGCGCGCGAAACGCCAGCAGTTTCGGCTTCGAGGCAAAAGCTGGCCGCCCCTTCGCCCAGGATCATGGTATTCCGCATTTTTTCCGGATCCATCGAACGGCAGGGATAGGGATCGTCGAGTGAGGAATAGACTTTCAGCGCCTTCATTTGTGCCAGGGTAAACGGGGTTAGCGACGCCTCGCTCCCGCCGGCGATAAACCGTGTGCAAAGGCCTGCCCTCAGCCAGGCCACGGCATTGATGACGGCATGCAAAGCGGTGGAACACGTGATCGAATGCGAAATGGCCGGTCCTCGGCTTTGCAGATCGGTCGCGGTCCAGCTGGCAATGTTTCCCAGTGTCGTGGTGGGCGAGGCAAGGGGTTCGGTAAATCGTCCGCCGCTTTCCAGGAACTCGGAATGATATTTTTCAAATGCGATCGTGGCGCCCCGGGAAGACCCGATATTGATGCCTGCTTCAGCAGTATCTTTCCATCCCGCCTGTTGCACCGCATTTCTGGATGCAACCATGGCATACCACACGCTCGGATCCAGTTGCCGGTACTTTGGGTTTTCCTTTGCCAGCGAGCCCGCCGCCATGATCCCTTCTGCGGAAAGCGGCGCCACCCAATCGCGACCGGCAGGAAAATCCGCCCGGATAAAGCAATGCTTCCTATCCTGGTATCGCTCCCAGGCAACTTTCCCGTTGACTCCCAATGGTGAAATACTCCCCCATCCTGTTATGGCGATCTTCATAGTATGCACGTTGTCTTTCACTCCCGCCCAAATATCTGGTTTTTAATACAGAATAACGTATTTGCGAGAACGACATTTGCCGGGGCCCGATTCCGATCAAACCCGCGGAAATTTCCACGGCGACCGATAATCAGGCCGGAGGAACTTGTTCGCCGCCGCATTGTCAAAACGCTCCGATCTTTCGTCATAGACAAGCGCAGCCCCGCCCATGCGTGCTGCGATATTGGCTGCATGAGCATACCTGGCACAAAGGCTGCCATTCTGAATGGTACAGGCAGTTTCCGGATCACGTGACTTCAAGTGATCGAGGAAATTGGCAACATGCTTTCGATGGTCCTGTCCGTCCGATTTAACGGTCAGGGCGGCGGTTTTTTCTTTTTCGGGGAAAACCTGCCAGCTGCCCCGGTCCGCGACGAGGGTTCCGTTCGTTCCCCTGAAAAGGACGCCATAGCTCCGGCCGTAAGGACCGCTTTCGACACCAGCATTATTTTCCCAGGTAAGGGTAAAATCAGGGAACTGATAACTGGCACGCAGGGTGTCAAAGGTCTCATGAGCGCCATC
>DATCYD010000249.1:0-3382 GCA_036570465.1 Anseongella sp. | reverse complement strand
GGAAGCCATCTGGAATAATCCTGAGACGGACAAAAGCGGTGAGGAATGGGAGCGATTTAAGGTTTATTCAGGTCGCTTCTGGTTCAGCAACGGAATGCATCATCATTATTCCAATGATAAGTTCGTGCCCGACTGTTCTTTTGATTATTTCGCCGGACTGGTCAAGGCCTGCGCTTCGGATAGTCTTCCGCTGGCTGAAAACGAAACCGTAGAAGCATTTGTATCAAGGCTCCGAAAAATCGTATTTGATCCCGCTTATGAGTCTAAAATGGTAAATCTTACCGAAGGAGTGGATCATGTGGCGGCTTCAGCCAATAATTTCTATGAAGGGGTTTCTCAGGCAGAAGTAGAAAGCTTTTACGCCGGATTTCCGGAAACAGGCCATGATCCGGAATGGGGGCTGAACAGTAAAGTAGTCAGGGAAAACGGGAAGCTTACTGAAAAAGTATGGCATGCCGGAGGGATGTACGGACCGGCCATTGAGCAAATTATTTACTGGCTGGAAAAGGCAGTTCCGCTGGCAGAAAACCCCGGACAGCAAAAGGCGCTGAGCCTGCTGGCCGATTATTACAAGACCGGTGATCTGGCTACCTGGGATGAATATAACAAAGCCTGGGTACAGGATACGGCTTCCACCATCGATTTTGCCAATGGATTTATCGAGGTTTACAACGATGCCATGGGAATTAAGGGAAGCTATGAGGCGGTCCTTTCCCTGAAAGATTTCGAATCCACCCGGCGCATCAAGGCCATCGCCGACCAGGCCCAATGGTTCGAAGATCATTCTCCATTGATGCCGGAACACAAAAAGAAAGAGGTAAAGGGCATTAGCGCCAAGGCTATTACTGTAATTTCAGAAGCCGGTGATGCCGCGCCTGCTACACCGATTGGGATCAACCTGCCCAATTCCGATTGGCTGCGAAAAGAATACGGTTCCAAATCTGTCTCGCTCAGCAATATTGTCCATGCCTATAATGAAAGCAGCTCCAGCAACGGTTTTCTGGAAGAATTCGTTGGCGATCAGGAGCGACTGGAGCGCATGCAGAAGTACGGTACACTGTCCTCGGATTTGCATACCGATATGCACGAATGCATTGGCCATGCTTCCGGACAGATCAATCCAGGAGTGGCCACACCCGATAAAACGTTGAAAAGCTATGCTTCTTGCCTGGAGGAAGCTCGCGCCGACCTGGTGGCCTTGTATTATATCCTGGACCCGAAATTGATCGAAATCGGGGTGATGCCTTCACTTGATGTGGGCAAAGCAGAATACGATCGTTACATGATGAACGGGCTTATGACCCAGCTTTCCCGTTTAAAGCTGGGAGACAATATTGAAGAGGCGCATATGCGCAACCGTGCTCTCATTGCCCGCTGGACCTTTGAAAAAGGATCGGCCGACAGTGTCGTGACATTTGTTAAAAAAGAGGGTAAAACATATGTGCAGGTAAATGACTATGATCAGCTGCGTGAGCTGTTTGGGCAGTTGCTTCGTGAAATTCAGCGGATCAAATCAGAAGGTGATTTCCAGGCCGGCCGTGATCTGGTTGAGAACTACGGAGTTCAGGTAGATCCGGAATTGCACCAGGAAGTGCTGGAGCGTTATGCCAAACTGAACCTGACTCCATACAAAGGATTTATACAGCCCCGGTTGGTGCCGGTGGAAAAGGATGGCGAGATTACAGACGTGAAACTGGAATACCCTGACGATTTCTTTCAACAGATGCTGGACTATGGCCGGGATTATTCTTTCCTTCCCGTCATCAATTAGCAAACCATTCATCAAGGAACCTGTTAATAATTATGATGATTATGAAATGGAAGCTTATCGCCGCATTACTCCTGTTTACAGGATTTTCAGCCTGTGCGCAAAAATCGCCCGACAAGACTTCCGTAAAGCTCGCTGACAGCATGGAATACAATCCTTTGACACCAGAAGAAGCCCAGGTGATCCTGCACAAGGGCACTGAACGCCCGTTTACGGGTGAATTGCTGAATAATAAAGAAAAAGGCACCTATACGTGTAAACGTTGTGATGCTCCGCTGTACCTTTCCGATGCTAAATTTGAGTCTCATTGCGGTTGGCCCAGCTTTGACGATGAAATTGATGGGGCTGTCAAGCGCATTCCCGATGCTGACGGGAGGCGGACTGAAATCCTGTGTGCCAATTGCGGCGCCCACCTGGGACATGTATTCCTTGGTGAAGGTTTCACAGAGAAAGACACCCGTCACTGTGTCAATTCAATTTCTATGAATTTCGTGCCGGCAAAGCAAAGGGACCAGGCGAATGCCTCTGAACCGGCCGGTCCGGAAAGCAACTAACAGCCCCCTTTTTTCTGCCATCGACTCCCGATCTGCCCGCGGGCCCGGGCTATCTGCTGCTCTCATCTTCGGGTGTTTAATAGCCTGGCGTTCATTCTTTCTCATTGTATTTGTAATTAGTCTAAGTAAGCCTATATTTGCAGATATAATCAGCTTTGAGCGATCAATGTTCAGTACCGCATTCCTTTTGATATTTATGGGCTTTTACCTGCAGTATAATCTGTCCGGGAAAGTGAAGTCCCGTCATAAATCTTCTTATTTGGTGTATATGGAGCAGCATGCATTGCTCTCCAGGGCCCTGGGTGTTGCTGCAGCCGTTGCCGGACTCATCATCATGGTGGCTCGCCTGGGTGTAGGGTCGGGCTTGTTTGGTTTTGTGGTGGTATTGATGAGCGTTGGATGTCTGATTGTGGCGCTGGCTCCTTTTCGGTTCCTGCGATGGAGGCACCTGGCCGGACTGTACCTTGGCTCAGTTTGTTTTGAAGTCCTTATTTTCTGATCCATGCCTGCCAATAAGAAATACCTGACCAAATCCCCACTCCGGCGCTGGCTGAAAATAACCGCTGGCTTTTTTGGCGGTTACGGAGTAACGATCTCTTTCTTCCTGATGCTTTCCGGTTTTTTTGAGAAGCAAAATGTGCTGATGACGGCCCTGGTAGCCGGTTCCATCCTTTGGGCGGTATTGATGGCACTGGCTTTTCTGACAAAATCCGGCTGGAAGATATGGTTGGTGTACCTTTCTCTAACCCTTTTGTTCTCCCTGCCTTACCTTCTTCATCTCCCAACCCCATGAAGCAAAGAGATTACAATATATTTTTCAATACCCATACCATCAGTGGTATCATTATCTGCGGATTACTGTATGTAATATTTTTTGCCGGTTCTTTTTCTTTTTTCAAGGATGAGATCAGCGCGTGGCAGCAGGGCGTTTCCTACGACGTTCATCAGGAAGCGGATTTTCCCTACGAGTCCCTTCTGGATTCCCTGGACCAGGAATATGGACTTGCGGGCCGAGATCTTATTTTTTATTTCTATCCGAAGACGTTATATGCGGGCATCA
>DATCYD010000248.1:0-2643 GCA_036570465.1 Anseongella sp. | reverse complement strand
GCTTCTGTAGAAGGTTTCAAAACAATATTCAGGTCTGTATCCTGAGTCACTTTAATTTCCTGAGGGCTAAAGCCAACCATCTGAAAAACAAGAACCGATGAAACAGGCACCAGTAATATAAAACGACCATTCAGATCGGTCAGGGTACCAATCTGAGGATTGTCTTTTACGCTGACACTTACGTTCGGAATTGGGCCAATAGAATCGGTCACAATACCTTTAACCTCTACTTTAACCGGATCTTGCCACGCAGAAAAGCTTGCCGACATCCCGTCAAAGCCGGCAAAAAAGATAAGGAACACTAAAAAGAACCCCTGCAGAAAAGGCTTAGGTTTGTATCTATCCATAATTATTAGTTTAAAAGGAAACACGTAAAAGTATTTAACACTAACAGCCATTAACAGTACCCGATTATCAAATACCTATACCAAATTGATAACTTGGTATTAAATTTTAATATTTCCCTTACATCCTTTTATCTTTAAGCAATCAGAGAATTATGAAAATAACAGACGCACATGTGCATTTCTGGGACGTGGACAAGCTGGAGTACCCATGGTTGAACGAAGTTCCCGATATTCGCCGTACTTTTGATCTGCCCGCTTACCGGAAAGCGACGCAAGACCTGGAAATAGCCAACATCATTTTTGTTCAATGCGAATGCCTGCCGGAACAATATCCCCAGGAGAACACCTATGTAACCGGGCTTGCCCGACGGGATAAACGGATTAAAGGAATTGTCAGCTGGTTTCCGCTGGAAAACCCAGGCGCCGAAGAATTGCTAGAAACGCTTAAGGCCAATCCCCTGATCAAAGGCATTCGCCGGCTGGAAGAATCACCGGAATCCCTGTACCGTCAACCGGCCTTTATTGAAAACATGGACTTGCTTACCCAAAGCAACCTCACCATGGACTTGTGTATTAAGCACCATCAGTTTCCAGCCGTGTTAAACCTGATTGATAAAAAACCGGACAACCGGTACATACTGGATCATCTTGGAAAACCAGGCATCGCAGACAAGGAATTCAACCAGTGGAAAGACCATATCGCGGCAGCAGCAAACAACCCGAATGTATATTGTAAATTTTCCGGCATGGTCACCGAAGCCGATTGGACAAACTGGACGACCGCAGACCTCAGGCCCTATGCTGCAATCGTGCTGGAACATTTCGGCCCCGAACGCCTGGTCTTTGGCGGAGACTGGCCGGTGGTAACTCTCGCTTCCGGTTACCACCGGTGGGTGGAAACGGCCCGGGAACTCCTCAGCGAATTATCCGAAACCGACCGGAACAAGGTATTCTACCAAAACGCCATTGATTTTTACCGGACAGAAGGATAAAATGTATCAGGCGTAGGCATCGTAAGTAAGCAGGAATAATAAAGTCCTTTTATCCAGCAGAATACCATTAAGCAACTACACGATAGAAAGATGCTAATGCAAAAAGTTGATCGGCGCTGATTCGCGTTTTTCCGGCTTCCATCAAGTTGTATGAAGGCTGTTTGATATCCAGAACAGCAGCTATCTCCTTTTGTGAATACCCATATCTGGTTCTGATACGGGGGTTACCCCTCCCCTTCCCAAATCTCCTTAATCGTTACTTCCTGGCTGTAGCCGTATGGGCAATCGGGGCTGTTGGTGTTGGCCCGGTAGCGGGTGCCTCGTTCGCGGGGGACGCCGGTGACAATGCGGCTGCCGGGCATCTCGACGTAGCCGTTGGGGTCGGTTCTGCGTACCCAGTCATGGGCATAACGGAGCCAGGTGTTGCGGTATTCTTCGGGCTGAAGGGCGTACCAGCTGATTTCGTCATATCCCCAGATGAACCATTCCTGCGAAGGGTCGCCGGGCTTGCGGCTGATGCCGTAGTTATCGAATTCTACCAGGTATGGTAAATGCTCACATTCCCAGCCGGAGGGCGTGATGCCGCCTTTGCTTTTTTTGTAGATCACGTCCATGTAGTTGAGGGCGAGTTCGGTTTGTTGCGGCCTGGAAACGATGGCGCGGGGGCGCAAAGGAAAGGAATGAAAATCCAGGAGCAGCTTGCCGTCTTTTTCGATGCCGCCGTGGGGAACGTGGGCGTCGCAAAGGATGGTTCCGCGGCGGGCGTGTTTCAGGGCGTATTTCCGGATACGGCCCAGAACGGACCACCAGCTGGTGAAATTGGTTTTGTAGTCTTCCATGCCAATCAGCTCTACCTGACCAAAGTGAATGGCCTCAATGCCTGTATCAATGTATTTTCGGGCAAGAAAATAGACCCACATTTGGGTTTCAGGCCGGGTGATATCGGGGACGCTTTTTCCCTCCCGCCAGTGATTTACCATTTTCCCTTCCTGGTTGAGCATGGCTTTGTAATCGAATGTGCGGGTTTCTGCCGGAAGGCCGAATTCCTCAAACACCCAGGCGGGTACAGGCACTTCATCAACATGGGTGGTAACGATCTCGAAGATGCATGCCTGGAAGATCATTTCGGGGTCGTATTTATGCATTCGGGCAATAAACTCATTGGCCCTGGCCCAGAAAGCGGGTTCTGCGAAGCGTTGTTCAGAGCCCCAGGAATAAAGGGAACGGCCAATGAATTTGGCGCCGATGTTCTTAAGCATGCGGATATCGTCATCTTTGTACGGATAAGGACCATCCGAATAAAA
>DATCYD010000247.1:0-11359 GCA_036570465.1 Anseongella sp. | reverse complement strand
CACCAATACACCCGTGCCACAGGAACGTTCCGATTTTGGATATCCCATTTCGGATTACGCGTATGACCGGTACCTGGAAGGCGCGCCAGGTAACCCGGATCTGCGCTGGGAAACTGCCCGAAAGCAGAACCTGGGTCTTGAATTCAGCGCGCTTAAGAACAGGGTTAACCTCACTGCCGATTTCTTCCGCGAAAGAAGATATGACATGTTGCTGGCAGCGGGTGCCCGGAGTAATACTGTGCCACCTATATTCGGGCAGTCCCCACCGGCTGCCAATATCGGAGAGGCCACATCAAAGGGCGTTGAATTGGAAGCAACCCTTCGGAATACGCATAAGAATTCACTCAGTTATTGGCTAACTGCTAACTGGACAGTGGCACGCAGTAAAGTGATTTATAAAGAATCGCCCGAACTGACCCCCTTCTATCAGCGGCCGGAAGGCTACCCACTGGGTCAGACCCGGACAGGCATCGCTACCGGATACATTGAAAGCTGGGATGATTTATATGTCGCTACCGGCGGCCCCGACGCTTCCCGGAATCAAACCTTACTTCCCTACGATCTTGTCATGCTTGATTTTAATTCAGACGGAGAGTTTGATGGAAATACAGATGCGGTTCCATATGGATACCCCACCTATCCCCAGAATAATTACGGCCTTTCTTTCGGAGTCGATTATAAAGGGATCGGGCTGTTTGTCAGGTTCGTGGGGGCTTATAATACAACCAGGACCATCCGGGGCGAATTATTTTTCAATAATAATTCCTTTGCACCCACTTATATCCTGGAGGACACCCGGACGCCCTGGTATGACAATTCAAATCCAACATATCCTGCTTTGTCGCTTAAGGATAAAACATATACCCCCATTGGCGATTATACCCAGTTTGACGGGTCCTTCTTCAGGCTTCAGTCTGCACAGCTAAGTTACACGCTTCCCGGGCAGATTACTCAGCCGATGGGCATCAAAAGCCTCCGGATATATGTCAACGGACGAAATTTATTGCTGTGGACCCATATGCCAAACGATGGGGTAGGGATCGATTACACTGATAAGAACTACCCAACGAAGAAACAACTCAACCTGGGTGTCAATGTACAGTTTTAACAAACCTAAAAAGCCATAAAATGAAACCATATAAAAGTCTGCTGATTTTAATTGGGGTATTCACGCTGTTTCTGACAGGCTGCGAAAAGTACCTGAATATTCCTCCTGAAGCAGATATTTCAGAAGAGGAAATTTTTGGTACATACGAGACTTTTCAGGGTTTCCAGGATCGTCTCGCTGTTTACCTGGCCGATTATAACCGCCACGGTGAGCGGAGATGCCATTCCATCGGTGGGGAAGCAATCGCACCTGCCGCCAACCAGGCGGTCAACGCCGGTAACATCGGCGATTACTGGCGCCTGATGAAGGAGCTTTCCATTTATGTGGAAGCCAATAATGGAAAGCAGTTAAAAGGCGGGCTTTATTCATACATGTGGGAAGCTTTGCGTATTGCCAATACATCCCTGGAGAAGCTTGAATCTGGTATTCTGACCCAGGCCACTGAGCAGGAAAGAAACTGGCTAAAAGGACAGGCGCTGTTTTACAGGGCATATTACCATTACGAATTTGTAAGGGCATTTGGGACCATTCCTTACATCGATCAGGTGCTCAGCGCCGAAGATCAGAATATGAAACGCCACTGGACCTATGAGAAGAACGGGAAAAACTATCATGATGTACAAGCTGTCCTGGAAAGAGCGGTGGAAGATTTCGATGCGGCGGCAAAACTGCTTCCCGGTGTGTGGCCGTCTCCCAATGTGAACTACGGACGGCCTACCAGCCTGGCGGCACTTGGGTTTAAAGCAAAAGCTCTTTTGTTTTCGGCCAGTCCGCTTTTTAACGAGCAAGCCACAGGAACACTGGCTTATGACAATGAATTACTGGAACGTTGCGCGAAAGCTTCACAGGAAACGATTGATCTGGCTATTAGCCTGATCGGAACCCAGCCGGCAGGGATGCCCCAGGTGAATGCTGATGGGCTAACTAATTGGGAAGATATGCGGCAAATGTACTGCACTTTTAGTGGAAGGATACAGCCCGGAACTCCCGAAGTATTATTTAAAAAGCCAACCAATGTATATGGAGCCGCATCAATCAGGCAGTCAGTTGCCCGTGTTTACGGAACCCGTAAACTGACCAATCAGATCGGATCACAGGCTTCCCAGATGTATGTAGATAAGTTTGAGATGAACGATGGATCCCGCTACCGGATAGAATATGACAAAGATCCGGATAAGCGATGGGAAAACCGGGACAAGCGTTTTACCCTGAATTTTTACACTCACGGCGATCAGGCAGGAAATATTACGATCAACCTGGCGGACGCGAAGCTGAATTCAGAGCAAAACGTTTATATCATCCGGAAGTATTTCCCGGACGGCGCCAATAAAAATAATGTGGGAACCACAGCTTATGCTACTCCCTTACTTCGTTTGGCTGATATTTACCTAACTTATGCAGAAGCCGTTTATGAGGGAACCGGTAGTTATAACACAGTTCCCGCCGGATTAAAAATGACCGCTGCCCAGGCGGTTGACGTGGTCCGGCTCCGGGCAGGGCAGCCGGATGTGATAGCTACCCTTCCGTCTTACGATCATCCGCTTCCGGATTGCGACGAAATTGACGCAGATGAGCCTTTTAGATTGCTTTATCGCAATGAACGCGCCGTAGAGTTTGCCTACGAAGGCGTTTACTGGTTTGATATCAGAAGATGGAAACGCGCTCACCTGAAAGACGGGACTCCCTTACAGGCACTTTCCTTTCAGCTCATCGGAAATCAGAATAATATCAATAACCCGGTGGATAATGAGAATGTCACCCGGGTGACCAGAGTCAATTTTGTATTCAAGGACGCCCATTACTGGTTACCCTTTCTGCAGAGCCTGACAAGGTTCTCAGCGGACTGGGAACAAAATCCCGGATGGTAAGGGGACTAGAATTTCATTTATGAAAGTCATGAAGCAAGAAATAAAAATTATAAGGACGTCTATATGTCTGCTTATGCTGACATTGGCCTCTTCAACGACCTGGGCGCAGGATAGTGATACGCTCAACCTGGTGTTTGATAGCCTATCGTTAAAAAGAATGCCCGGATCAGTCATCCGTATTGATGTGGAGAACGAACTCATGCGGGATCAGCGGACCGGCATCGGAAGTGCCATTGCCGGGAAAGTCCCTGGTGTATTGGATGCCTTCAATACCTGGGGCACCGGTGCAGCGGTTATTCTGGTTGATGGTGTTCCGCAGGATTCCTATTACTATAACAGCCTGAGCCTGATGGAAATAGAGTCCATTGTGCTGTTAAAGGACGCTACATCCAAAGCATTGTACGGCGCTCAGGGGGACCAGGGTGTCATGTTGATCAAAACTAAAAGAAACCGTCAGAAAGGCCGGAGACTTCGCATCATGGGCGAATACAGCGCAGCGGTACCAAGAGCCATGCCGCATTATTTGAATGCTGCCGACTACATGGAGAAGTACAATGAAGCGCTGTTGAACGATGGGGCGGATCCTGCCTCCCTGGTCTATAGCCAGGAGGCGATAGACGCCAGCCGGAACGGCGAGCTTTCCGCGATCTATCCGGATAACGATTTTTATAGCAATACCTACTTGAGGGAGAACGTCAGTAACATCAACATTTTTGCCGATGTGGACGGTGGAAACGAAAACGTAGGGTATTATGTGAATACAGAATGGCAGCGGAGCAGCGGTTGGTTGAACACCCCACAGGGTGATGTAACCGATCGCCTGAATTTCAGGGGAAATCTTGATTTTAAGGTAAATGATTATTTGAAAGCGGGTTTAAATACCTCTGCAAGACTTTCGTTTAACGAGAAACCTAAATCAGGTGATTACTGGAATAAGTTTGCCACCGTATTGCCAAACAGCTATCCGGTTTTGTGGGATCCCGCCCAGATCACTGACCAGGAACTGCGCGAAATGATCCTGGCAGAAGCAACCCTGGTAGATGGGCAGGTACTCGGAGGAAATTCTTCATTTCTGAATAACGTTTACGGAGACCTGACCAGGAACGGGAATACCAGGCTGATGAGAAGAAACATTCAGTTCGGGGGCAGACTGGACCTGGACATGAGTTTTTTAACGAAAGGGCTCAGCGCTGCCGCCTATGGGGGAATGAATTTTTACAATACCCTTTTCACCCAGCAAAACCCAGGTTATTCAGTGTATGAGCCTGTTTTTAACACCGACGCTAACACCATTGACTCAGTCATTATTCACGGCGTAGATAAAACAGCCCGGAAGTTTAATACAAACGAGGGGAATTCTGACTTTTTCAGGCAAGTGACCTATTATGGTACATTAAATTATAATCGCACATTGGGTGATCATGATATTTCGGCAGTGGCGTTGGTGTACGGTAACGAAATTACCAATAACAATGTCTTGCAGAAAAACGCCCTCTTCCATGCAGGAGTTTCCGTCAATTACATGTATGCTGGAAAATATGTGGGTGAAGCGGCCCTTACAGGTATTGGAAGCCGCAAGCTGGCCAGGGGAAGCCGGATGGAACTGGCGCCTACCTTTGGACTGGCCTGGATCGTGTCGGAAGAAGGATTTATGTCGGGCGCCGGTGGTATCGACTATCTGAAGGTCAAGGCCACGTACGGAATTTCCAAGAACGATAATTGGGACAATTATTTTTTATATAACGGCACCTTTGTCCGCGGCGCCACCCTGAATTATTACAATGGCACCAATCGAAATTCGGAAACCAATTATGCTTCGGTGGCCAACGATATCGGATTGCAGAAAAGAAGGGACTTTACGGCTGGTATTGAAGGGTCTTTCCTCAATAAAGCGCTTCAGGTTGATGCTGGATATTTTAACAGTACCTCTCTGGATAATATTACCCTGATGTCCCAAACCTATCCCCAGGTACTGGGTTATGAGAATCTGGTTTATAATAATTTCAACAGCGATCAAACTCAGGGGATTGAACTGGGACTCAGCTATACTTATCAAATCAACAAATTGTCGGTCACTGCAGGAAGCAATTTGCTTTGGTTTTCTCCCAAGGTTAAGAAAAGAGAAGAACCCGTTTATGAAGGGAATGACCGCGTTCTCAGAAGGGCAGGAAAACCAACGGATGCCATGTGGGGCCTGTTGTCTGATGGTTTGTACGGTGAGGCTGATTTTAATGCAGACGGATCCTTGAAAAACGGTTTGCCGGTACCCACCTTCGGTGCCGTCCGGCCCGGTGATATTAAATACCTGGACCAGAACGGAGATCAAATCATTGACCAGCGTGACCAACGGATCATCGGCCACGGTATCCGCACTCAATACAGCCTGTATCTGGATATCAGGTATAAGAATTTCGGCCTGTATGTACTGGGTATTGGTAAAGCGGGTAATTCCAGTTTTCGCTCCGGGAATTACAACCGGGTATTCGGGAACGTGAAATACTCTGAAATGGCCAATTACGCCTATGGGCCGGATAATAAGGATGTGAACGCCATTCATCCCCGCCTGACGACAGGTAGCGGAAGCCATAACGACAGGAATTCCGATTACTGGCTATATAAAAATAGCTCTTTCATGATTCCGGCCATGCAGCTTACGTATCATTTTACGGAAGAAAGCTTGTTGCCATTCATCAAGGATACCAGGGTTTATGTGCGGGCTACCAATGTGCTCGTTACAGGGAAAAACAAACGGTTCCAGGAAGTAAACCCTAACGGCCCCCCTGTGACCCAAGGGCTTGCACTGGGACTGATGGCTTCCTTTTAACCATTTAAGAATACTAGCGATGAAAAGAAATTTCACTCAATTTATAGCCGTGGCCCTCTGTTTGGGTATATCGGTGGGCTGCGAACCGCTGGAGCCGGAAGAAAGCAATGTATATGATATCGATGACATTCGTTCGGTGGTTACATATGCCGAAGGGTTTCTGATTCATGCTTACCTGATGATTCCCGGCTCGCATAATCAGTTTCCGCTGGCATGCGCCAGTGATGATGCCGTTATCAACGATCCAGGCAACCCGGTAAAAAATGTGGTAAGGGGAGGATGGACATCCAATCAGAACCCTTTCGGTGTTTGGAATGAGAATTACGAAAGTATCTTATATCTCAATACGTTTTTTGAGGAGGTGGCTGATATTGAATGGTATTGGAAGAATAAGACCACCAATGAGCTTTTCTCGAAGAAACTAAAAGGAGAGGCCTACGCCCTGCGGGCGTGGAACTATTTCAAATTGCTGCAAGCCCATGCCGGTCCCGGGCAGAATGGTGAAATGCTGGGCGTTCCCATTGTAGATCATGTCCTGGATGCCACCGATCCTGACGATTACCAGGTGCCACGCTCATCGTTTAATGACCTGGTGGAATTTATTATAAGCGATTGCGACAAGGCGATTGCCAGCCTGCCCTCCAGGTGGGAAGATGCAGGCGATTTTGTGATTGACAACGCTATTGGAGAGCGGAATACCAACCGGATCAATGGCCTGGTAGCGCGACTGATCAAAGCGAAAACCCTGTTGTATGCCGCAAGTCCCGCCTATTCGGATGGCACGTACACCTACCAGATGGCAGCTGAAGCGGCGGCGGACCTGATCAATGAAAACAATGGCCTGACAAAGGTATCCAATGCGCAACATGGTCACCTGAGATTTTATAACAACGAGAATGTAGCCAAAGATAACCTGCACCCGGAAGTTTTTTGGTATTCGTCCCGCACGAGTGGGAATAATTGGGAGGCCACTAATTATCCGCCTTCGCTCTACGGTAACGGCAGGACCAATCCAAGTCAGGAACTGGTCAATGCATTTCCCATGGAAGATGGAACACCTGCTACCCAGGAAGTGATCAATTCAGATCATCCTTTCGACGGGAGGGACCCCCGTCTGGAAAAATACATCCTTTATGACGGAGCTACCTTCTCCAGAGGAGGAAATACCATTGAGATCAATACCAAAGCAGGTAGCCAGGATGCCCCCGGGAGCACGGATGTAAACACATCGGTTACCGGGTATTATTTGAGGAAGTTTATGAATGTGGAAAATGTGAACCTAAACCCATCCGTGAACTCACAAGGCACAAGGTATTATACCTTTGCACGTTATACAGATGCCTTGCTCATTTTTGCTGAAGCTGCCAATCAGGCCGCTGGTCCGGACGGACTTATCGGAGGGTTCAGTGCAAGGCAGGTGATCAATGCGCTTCGCGACCGCGCAGGCATCACATCAACCACCTACGTGGACGGCCTGGACCAGCAGCAACTGAATGCCCTTATACAAAATGAAAGAAGGATTGAGCTGTGTTTCGAGGGAGAGCGGTTCTGGGACATCCGTCGTTGGAAATTAGTTGATAAAATGCAGCAACCGGTCAGCGGCGTTCGTATTTCCGCAGACGGGCTGGTTTATACTTATTCAAAGGTGGAAGACCGTGATTACGGGGACCACCAGGTATATGGCCCTATTCCGTATAGTGAAACCCTGAAATATAACCTGATTCAAAACTTAGGCTGGAGATAAAATGAAACAAACATTATATATACTATTGGCCGGATTGATCTTAGCCGGTTGCTCCAACCGGAACATCGAGTTCGATGATTTTCAATTCACGGGAATTTACTTTTCCTACCAGACCCCGCTGAGAACATTAATGCTGGGTGACGAAGTTCTTGGGGACAATACCATCGACCGGGAACATGCGTTTAGCATCGGAGTATCAATGGGGGGCGTTTACCAAAACAAGAAGGACCGGGTGGTCAGTGTCAGGTATGCTCCTGAACTTATGGAGGGATTACAGACAGCCGGTGGTGCTTCGTTGGAAATACTGCCTCCTGAATACTTTAATGCCACTTTTGATGAAATGGTCATTCCTGCAGGCAGTTTCACCGGTAAAACACGAATTCAGTTAACGGATGCCTTCTTTCAGGATCCGCTTACGACGGGGCTGCATTATGTGATTCCGGTAAAGATCGTCCATGCTTCCTCCGGAGATACCGTCCTTAACGGTGTTCCGCTGGATTATATCACATCGCCGGACCTGAGGAATGCAGAAGATTGGTTGATACCTCCCAAGAATTATACCCTGTTTGGTATTAAGTATATCAATCCGATCCATGGCATGTATTTGTTGAGAGGCCGGCGTGTTAACCTGAGCTCGGGCGGGGAAGAGGAGATCGGGTATTCTGCTCGTTTTCTCACCGATAATGACATGACTAAACTAACCACCAAATCGTTGACTGAAAGTATTATGACAACCCTGGGAGGTACCAGCCAGGGCGGAAAATATGCCATGGTGCTCTCCTTCGATGAGGAATCCGGCCAGATTAATATTTCTCAACTGGATTCAACAACTGTCTCGGTCAGCGGGACAGGTACTTTGTATTCGAAGGATCAGACAACCGCTGAAAGGTACAATAACGCCAGGCACCGGACAATTTACCTCGATTATACTTATGAAGACGATGGAACCATGTATCGGGCATTGGATTCTCTCGTATTCGTGGATGCTGACGTGACTTTTGAAGAATTTAAGATCAATATTGAAAATTAAGAAGTATAAACATGTGTAGTAAATTATTTCAAACCTTGCGGACGTCTTTACTGCTGTTAGTAACAATTCTTTCAGGTACGGCAGCCAATGGACAAGAAGTCCGGGTTCAACAAGATGATCATTCCCTGAAATTGCGGAAAATACCGCAGGTGCGGCCCATGAATATCGTGTTCATTCTGACAGACGATCACCGGTACGATGCATTGGGGTTCCTGGATAGTCAAACCTTTATTGAAACGCCAAATCTTGATAAAATGGCCAAAGAAGGGGCCTACCTGCCCAATGCCTTTGTTACAACGGCCCTTTGTTCCCCTTCACGTGCATCCATCCTGACGGGCTTGTACGCCCATAAACATGGCGTAGTGGACAATAACAACCCCGTATCGGAGGACCTGACGTTCTTTGCAGAATATTTGCAGGAAGCGGGCTACGAAACGGCTATGATCGGAAAATGGCACATGGGAGGTGGCTCCGATGATCCAAAGCGTGGTTTTGACCATTGGGTGTCATTTAAGGGCCAGGGGCATTATCAACCTCATCCCAATGGGTTGAATGTGGATGGAAAGCGTGTTCCTCAAAAAGGCTATATCACGGATGAGTTAACCGGTTATGCTGTGGACTGGCTGAAGCAACAGGGGAATGATAAACCATTTATGCTTTACCTTTCCCACAAAGGAGTTCATGCAGACTTTTTGCCTGCCGAAAGGCATGCGGGAAAATTCAAAGATCACCGTTTCAATGCACCTTCCACCATGATGATAGGTTCTCACAAGAACGCGCCTATGTGGGTACGTAACCAGCGAAACTCATGGCATGGGATCGAATTTCCCTACCACAGTGATCTTGATATTGCGGGGTATTATAAATCGTATGGAGAAACCTTACTGGCGGTAGATGAATCGGTGGGTAAGGTCATCGGTTATCTCCGTGAGAGCGGGCTGCTGGAAAACACGCTTGTTATTTACATGGGTGACAACGGTTTTCAGTTCGGAGAACATGGATTGATTGACAAACGGACGGCTTATGAGGAATCTATGAAAGTACCCATGCTGGCTTACTCCCCATCGATCATAAAACCAGGCACCCGGGTGAAGGAGGTGGTAGCCAATATTGATATTGCCCCCACTGTACTGCAGGCAGCGGGTCTCCAGTCGCCGGAATACATGGACGGAGAAAGTTTTCTTCCCCTGTTAGAGGGGAAGAGCATACCATGGAGGACTGAATTGCTATATGAGTATTACTGGGAGCGAAATTTTCCGCAAACCCCGACCATTCATGCCTTGCGCGGAGATCGCTATAAGTACATTCACTACCATGGAATATGGGACATTGACGAACTGTACGACTTGCAGGAAGATCCGGCAGAAAGCATCAATCTCATCAACGACCCGGAATACAAGGCAGTGGTGAAAGAGATGAATAAGAAACTGTTTATAACCCTGAAAGAAAGCCAGGGGATGTATATTCCGCTCTATGAAGACCGGGGAGGAGTGAATGCGCTTCGGAATGAATACGGGTCATCGCAGGCCACTTTTCCCGAAGCATTGATAAAAAGGAGTTCTTTGGACGATAAATAGGAATGATCATTCCAGGTAACGGCGGCAAGATTTGATAAAGTCGTAAAAAGTGGCGATTTTTAGCATGAGTCTAAAAATCCGGGATGTGTAAGAGCTGTTGCTTAAAGATAATATGTGCATATTTTCTCCTGTTTCTTCCCTTTGGGAGCATTTCACAGGATTATGGCTTACTGTTCCGGAGCCATGAAACCCCGGCAGACGGCAGAACGGCGCTGGAATTAACCACCGGAGAGATGTGTTTTGGTGAAAAAGCCGAATTAAGCATCCGGTTAAGGTTCCGGGAAAAAGGAAAAGGGTATTATGGATATATCTGGAGGATAATTACCTCCCACGGCCTGAATATTGACCTTGTATTTAAACCTTCACCCAATCGGCATAAGTTCAACCTGGTCATCGGCAAGCATGCTTCCGGAATGAGCTTTGAAGTGGATCGCCGCTATGACTGGAATGAGATCAAACTTGTTTTAAACGCCGATGAGAATAAGATTGAGCTTATTACACCCGATACGGTTCTTAGTAAAACGAATGTTGGATTGGCTGCTGATGAATGTATTCAGATTGCAATGGGGAGAAGTCATATAGCCGGGATCCGGGCCATAGACCTGCCACCCATGTCTGTCAGGGATATCCGGATTGCAATTGATGGGGAGACCCGGCATTACTGGCCACTCAACGAATCAACCGGAACGGTGGCCCATGATGTGCTATCCGGCCTTGACGCCAGGGTAATTAATCCGGAATGGATCCTGCATGATTTTCAATACTGGCAGTTGCATCAGCGGACCGGTTTTTCCGGGCCGGTATCACTGGCATTTAACCCGGAAAACGAATCGGTTCTGGTATTTTCCAATGATTCATTAACCATTATACCCATCGGGCCGGATCCTCCGACGGCCGTATCGGCAGGTATCGATAGCAGTCTGGTCAATCTTGGAGATCAAGCCGTTTATGTTGGATGGCGCAATGAGCTGATCAATATCAATCTTGAGAAAAAATTGATTTCTTCCTTTGATTTTAAAAACAGGACCTGGGATAAGCGTCATTCAATTGATAACTTTCAAACACCCTTTTTGCATCATAATAAGGTGCTGAACCCGGCCGATTCTTCATTGATCACCATTGGCGGATACGGTCAGCTTCAATATAAAAATCTGATTCAGCGCTATTCCTTTAATACAGGGAAATGGGACACACTGGATCTTCATGGA
>DATCYD010000246.1:0-13164 GCA_036570465.1 Anseongella sp. | reverse complement strand
CCACTAAAATATCGTCCGAATTCAGAATAGGCTGATTCTTGTACCCTTTCAGGGGCATTTCCATATTGGATTGTCCGGAACAAACCCATACTTCGCCGATCAGCACATTGCTAAGTGTTATCGCGGTTTTATTCCCGCGATTTTCACTGAAGCTTATTTCGTAAGGTCCGCCGGCAGCAAGTGTTTGAACCGTCAGGCGCCAGTTTCCCGCCGCATCCGCCTTCGTGGAATATTCCTTTTCATTCCACGAGGTCAGGACATTCACCTGCGCGTTTGCATCCGCCTTGCCCCAAAGCGCCACATCCGACTGCCGCTGAAGCACCATATTATTTCCGATAATTGACGGCAGGGTAATTTCAGCATGGGCCCCGGCTGAAAACAGCAGCAGACCAGCTAATAACAGCAAGCGGACAGGATGCAACCTTGCGGGCAGTGACGTCCTTAATTTCATCGTGTGAACCTTTTTTAAAATCATGCACATATTCTTTTTAGTTGATATAAACGTCCGTCTGGTCGCTTAGTGTATTATTATCCAACACGGATTGGTGCATCAACTTTTCAGCCATCCGCTATTTACGGTAAATAACGATCCCCTCCTGCGGGCTCTCCACTCCACCTTCTCCTGCAATAACAAGGGTTCCATCTTCCAGGACAACTCCGTCCATAAAGCCAGTGGGCGTAACATAGCTCTCGTAGGTCGGCTTTTCAAATAAGGGGCCCTCTTGCTGAAACGTAACACCGTCATCGGTGCTGCTGAAGAATAGAGGATTTATCCCGTAGTTAGGACCATTGTAGGTACGGCTATCTTTATGCCGTCCGGTGGCATTCACTGTGTAAATCGTTTTGTCGGATCCCTTGACCAACAGACCAGGATAATGATGGCCCCAGCGCCCTGACCCAAGATCAGCGTCGATCGCGTCGGCCTGGCTCCAGGTTTCTCCCCCGTCACTGCTGTACGATACCATTCTGCTTCTGGGGCTTCCGTCGTTATGGCCGGTCACCATCATCAGGCGTCCATCTTCCAATTCCACTACTGAACCGTACCTCAATCCATCGCCGTCCACCGCAGGGCTTAATTGCCAGGATGCGCCATCATCATCCGAAAAGGCGACGCGTACGGTATTATCGTCAACAGTCAACGGCATCACCAGCCTGCCGGCATGGGTTCCTGAAGTCAGCGCAATGCCGTGGGAGGGGCCGTTACGTACATATCCCGTCCCATCCACCAGGGAGGAGGTGATCGTCTTTGGCGCTGACCAGTTGTTGCCCCCGTCTGTGGATTCGATCTGGTAGATCTGCTGGCTGGCCGGGTCGTATTCATATTCATCATCCCCGACAACCGACCCGGATAGGGCGCTGTAATGCAGAATGATCTTTCCGCTTGCTGTACGCACCGTCTGCGGGAAGCAGTAACTTTCTCCACTCCCGCCACCGGCAATGACTGTAAGCTGATCGTCCCAGCTGAGACCGCCGTCGGTGGAACGCCGCATCACAATATCGCAGTCGCCGGCCGCATACGTGTTCTGGACTACCCGTTCTTCGGCCGTGCGCGGATTGGAGCGTCCTTCAGCAAATAACAACAGTTGATTGCCACCGGCGCTGGCCAGGGCAGGCGTTTGAATGCGCGCATATCCCTGCTCGTGTTCATGCATGGCGTAATCAACGGTAAACATATCGTTACTTTCTATGTACATCTCGTGTACATTTATAAAGTTCCTCCATGGCCTGATGGCGGGCGTGAAATAATAGGGTTGGCCCTGGGGATATCTAAATGAAAAGCAAAGCGTGCCATTGATGAGTGTATAAAATTGTCCGTCATGGATCACCACTTCTACTTCGGCGGGGATACCGGGGACGATCACCTCATTCACCGTTGGCCATCCGTCTTCTGTATCAACTCCTACTGTAGTGCCATAGAAGTCAAGAAAAAATTTCGGTGCAATGGCTGAAAAACCGTCCATTCCGAAGTTAAAGTCTTCTTTGGTTTCCCAGCTGCGCCCAAGGCGAAGTGCCATCGCCGTTCCGCTGAAGGTCCCGACCGTTATTTTTGCGTACATGTAAAAGCTCTTGCCAGGCCCTACCGGAACGAAATATTTGGAATACACCCAGTTGAACTTATAACTGTTCGGATTACCGCCAAAATGATCCTCATTGGAAATGGGATAATAATTCCGGTGCGGGATCATGTGCATCCCGTCCGGAAATAAACTCCAGGAAGTGGTGTCATGGGCTGCATAGTAATCCGTATAACCCTTGAACAGGATTTTTCCGTAATCGGGCACTCCGTCTTTCATCAGCCATTCGCCGGCCTGTTTGGTTTCATCAAACGGGAAAGGCAGCGTATCGGGGACCCGCTGGTCTATTTCAAAAGGCCCGGGGAAATCAAAATGTTCTTCCTGATAGCAACCGGTTAGCAGCGTCCCGGTCAGCAACGCGCCCGCCAGCAAACGGGCCACGCCTTGTATCTTTGTAGTCATCTTCTTCATTTCTATTGATTTTTACATCCTACTGCCACAATTGGGCATCAATCGGAAGGTACCAGTTTGACTCTTGTTCCAGGTAGGCCTTTCGTTCAGCCCGCTGGCTTTCGGGGTATTTAAAGGAAACTTTTTCGGCCAGGACATTTCGCCCGGAAAGTTCTGACCAGAGCATGAGATCGTACCAACGCTTGCCTTCAAAAGCAAACTCGCGGGCCCGTTCCCGGAAGATCATATCCATCATGAATTCCTTATTGGTATAATCGGTCTCTTCCGGAAGTAACTCTTCCAACCCTCTTGCTTCACGGATCATATTCACAAAATTGAATGCTGTGGCATAGTCTTCCAGCATCAGGCTGGCCAGCGCTTTCAGCATATAGGCATCAGCACTGCGGTAAACCTGCCAGCTGGCGCTGCTTTCGTAAGGCGGGCGGCGCGAAGAAACATTATCCAGTCCAATGTACTTCCAGATAACCGTATCAGCGCCAATGGTTTTGTAACTGAACTGTGTCCGTATATCCGCGTTATCGTCTTCGTGAGAGAAGATGGAATCCACGACATGCGACACGGGCTTCAGGTAATATTTTCCACCGTCTGTCCGGACCGAAGAAGTGAACTCCTGCAGACGGTTCGTCTCGAAGCTATTTGGATATTTGTAGCCAAGCAGGAACATCGAGTGCGCGCTGGCATAAGATCCTGTGAACTGATTTGGCCAGGTTCCGGAGGAGCTCAGGGAATGCTGGTTATTAAGGATGGGAGAATTGGCAAACGCGGATGCCGATTGATATTCGCCCAGCCAGAGTGCAATTTCGGCAGCAAGTGTGGTAGCCAGCGGCTGCGATACCCTTCCATACCGTTCCTGGCCGGGCAGGTTGTTCCGGTTCCATTGGTAATTCAGCGGCAGGATCCCCAATACCGTCAGTACATCATTGTAGATCATCTGCCATACTTCTTGCTTGTCAGATGGCATGTTGTATAACCCGCGGATCTCGTCCGCTGACAGGGCAATCGTGCTTCTGGAAACGGTATCGCCCTGCTCATTCACAAAACGAATATCTTCGGCATAGTCTGAGGTAATCAAAGGAAACTCATCATAGGTGCGCACCAATATGTAGTAACAAAGCGCCCTCAACAGCAGCGCTTCTCCATAATAAGCTCCTGCATCACGCTCCAGCATTTTATCATCTAACGCAGCTACGTCATATACCCGTTCCAATTGCCTGTTACAACGTGCAATGGTCTGGTAAAGCCCGGAATAATCGGTGTATGGATTGCTGGCGCTCACATTGTTAAGCACGAACTCATTAATATAGGGATCGGGATCATCCTGTCCGGTTGTTACCATATCGGCGCGGGCATCGCCCCAAAGCAGAAACTTGTGCACTTCGCCAGAAAGGGCTTCATACATGCCAAAGGCCGCTGCATTAAGATCTTCCCGGTTCCGGTAGAAATCTTCATCTTCAATGGCGTTGTCAGGCCTTACATCGAAGAATTTCTCGCAGGAAGAAAGCAGCAGGAACAGGCTCAGGCTTGCAGTTACTATCGTGAATCTTTTCATCTGTACAAAATTTCGTATTCCATCAAAACGACGCTTTCAGGCCCACCAGGAAAGAACGTGGCATGGGTGATGCGCCAAAGTCAATGCCTCGCAGCAACGGATCAAAGGAGCCGATCACTTCGGGGTCCATTCCACTGTAATCTGTGAAAGTCAGCAGGTTCTCGCCTGTAACATAAAGCTGCAATCCGCTCAGGAACCGCAGGCTCCGTTGCACAGGAACTTCATAGCTCAGGGTTACTCTGCGGAGCTTTACATAGCTGCCGTCTTCCACCCACAAATCGGAGGCGGCCCCGTTGGAGGAAGGATCATCCAGGGCGGCGCGGCTCCAGCCGGTGCCAGCCTGGCTTTCTGATATCCACCTTCCGGTTACATCCGGAGACTGGTTGGAGTAATCTTTCATCAGGTGCATCTGCTGATTGAGACTATTGTATATCTCATTTCCGGATGAGAAGGAAAACATGGCATTCAGCGACAGACGCCGGTACTGCAAAACAGTACCCACGCTTCCAAACAGATCAGGCAATGCTGATCCAATCACCTGCTGATCCATTTCATTGATCTTTGAATCGCCGTTTACATCCTCAACAATATAATCACCGGGCTTGTAAGCAGTACCGTCAGCCTTGCTAAGATCTACTTCAGCCGCTGAGCCAAATACCCCCAAAACCTTATAGCCGTAAAACGATCCCAGGGCTTCCCCTTTCCTGGCAATCCCACTGACACCGCCCAGGCTGCGGACAATATCTCCGTTCTCCAGCGTTTTTATTTCGTTCTTCAGCGTAGAAACATGCCCGTATATATTCCAGGAAACATCTTCCTTCTCCAGAATGCGGGCGTCCAGGGAAATTTCAATTCCTTGTGAGGCCACCTCGCCGTTATTTTCAAATTGCGGATCAAGTCCGATCTCGATCGGTACGGCCTTATAGGTGATCAGGTCGCTGGTATTTTTATAATAATAACCTGCATCTACAGTCACCCGGCCATCAAACAGGGCGGCCGTGATACCTGCGTCATAGGTATCGGTCACTTCCGGACGAATGTCCGGGTTGGCCACATTCCCAAGGTAAACGCCGCCATAGCCAAAATAATTGGCGGGATAGTACAGGCTTTTATAGTAGTAGCCTCGCAGGTCGTTGTTGCCGCTGCGTCCCCATTCCGCGCGAAGCGAAACCTGATGCATTTGATCCCGGTCCAGCAGATCGCCAATAGCAGTCACTCCCGGATACACCATCCAGCGGCTTTCGGGGCCGAAATTGGAGGAAGCTTCCAGGTTCACATTGGCAGATATATGTACGCGCTCCAGCAGGTCCACTTCGCCGCGCAGGTAAAAGGCCAGCAGGTTCGATTCGTATTTTACACCGGAAGCGCTGTCAACCGTTCCTTGTTCGAGCGTTTCATAATCGTCGGTTCCCGCGTTGATCTTTCGGGCAAACACTGATTTCTCTTCATAAGTCTCTACCAGGAAACCTGCCCGGGCGCTAAACGAATTGCCGGCGCCCCATTTTCCGGATTTTTCCACCCAGCTATTGGAACGAAACATTAATTCACTGGAATTGCGTTTGGAGTTCTGACGAAGCCGGTGCAGGTCATTGACGATCCCCAGAGAGGGGCGATACTGCTTTTCCTTGATATTGTAATAATTTACCGCCAGCGAGGTATTCAGCGAAAGCTCAGGAGACAAGGTCCATTTAGCGGTCACCAATCCGTCCACCCGGTTTTCTTCGTTGTTATTGTTCATGGAATTCACCAACGCCAGGGGGTTACTTTTTCCAAGTTCATCCACTGCTGCCAGCGAACGGGTCTGTGCACCTTCAGGGTCGTGTGCCATGGAATGAAAGAATGGCGCCTTGGTAGCCGAGACAAATAAGGGATGAATTCCCCAATCGGGACCTTCTTCGTGGTAATTCAGTGTTGTATTCCCATAAGACAGGTTGTTGGATATCTCGAATTTTGGAGATAGTTTGTAATCCAGGTTAAAACGCATGCTAATACGTTCCAACCCGGATCCCTTCAGGGTTTCCTGCTTCCCGGTGTAACCGATGCTGAACATATAATTCGCATCCGCATCTCCACCTTTCAGCTTGACATGGTAATCATCGAAACTGGCATCGCGGGAAATCAGGCTAAGCCAATCGGTATTACTGTTGTATTGCGGAAGGGATGAGTTGAACAGCGGAGAGGTGTTCAGTTCGCTATCCGGCACCCCGTTCTCAGACATGTAGGAACGCAGGTAATCCCGGAAAGCACTGCTTCCCATGTGGGGAACTGAGTAATCAGCACTCAGCCAGCCATGACTGGCGCTGAAATCCACATGGGTCCCGCCGAATTCACCGCGTTCAGTAGTAATATAAACGGCTCCTGCGCCTCCGCGTCCCCCCATCCTGGACAACCCCTCTCCACTCCGGGAGATCGTAATACCACTGATATCATTGGGGTTCACATACGCAAAACGGGTGGGCTGAAGCACGGAAAGAAAAGGATCCATGGCACTATTATACCGGACCGGAATGCCGTCCACATAGATATATGGCTGGGCATACAGGTTAATGGAGTTCACACCCCGGATCATCAGCAATGGTGCAGCACCGGCACTTCCGCTTTCTACAGCCTGGATGCCGGCTTGTCCGGAAAGCAGCTCGCCAAACGTGACGGCATCACCTCCCCCGGCCAGTTCCTGCTGTATAAGTTTCAGGGAGTCGTCCGCGGCTTCTTTGGTTTGCTGGCCAATCTGGCCCGCCTCCGGCACATCCTGCGCCATGAGACGGCCTTCCAGGGCGCTGCATAGGGCAATGCAAATTCCCGCAGGTACGATCAGTTTCAAATTCATTTTCATGTATTTATTCTTCCGTTATGGGGATCAGTTCTATCATGTCCATCAACACGTCACAACAATAGCTCGGCTTCTTGTTAGAACCGAAATTCTGGAACGCAAACGTAATGGTAACATCCGAGCGCGATTCCACAGTGATATCGCCGCAGTAATTATACCTCAGGTAGTTCCATTCCTCGAACGTTCCATCCGGATCACGAAGCACGATCTCGTCGTCAACGATCTGATTATTATAAATGGTCAGGTAGGTGCCTCGTGTTCCTCCTCCGCGATGGATCAGGCGGATCCGGTATTTTCCAGCCGGCACCTCGGAAAAAGTCAGGTGGAATGAGTCTCCGATCTGCTGGGCATCAAACTGGACGATCTTGCCTTCCCGGTTTTGATGGTAGCTTTTGGTTCCGGTATTCAGCACGATCCGGGCAGGCGCCTTGGCAAATACGTTTTGTTCTCCGTAAGGACTTCCCGGTGGATATAAATTCATCCGGATTGTACTGGGCGGTGCTTCCACGATACTGATGATCGTATCCATGCTGTGATAGATTCCGTTATAACCAACCCGGTCAATGCCATATTCGGCTGACTGGTCAAAACGGTAATCTTCATTCATATAATACTGTCCAAATTCGTCTTCCTGGAAACTAAGTGACTCTTCCTTATAAAGTGGAAAGTAACGTTGCTTAGTGAGCTGGTTCAGGAAATATCCTGAATCCGGGATGATGTGGTAAGATGCCCAATCATGCAGGTCTTTAATGGAGTCCCGGGTGAAATTATAGGCTTCCAGCACCTTGTCGCTTTCGATGAACACGGTAACCAGGCTGTCTTTCAGATAGGCGTCCAGGCCGGTTTCTTCGAATATCCCCAGCATGGTTTCATACTTGCCGGTAGCCTTCAGTTGTTCGTAAACCGTAGTAACGGGAGGCATTAACACATCGTCAATGATGTTCACATAGCCGTTAGTGAGTTCAATGTTATACTGAACGATCGTGGCGGCGTTATTGAGCCGGATTGCTGCATAAGAATCGCGGATATCTGCGATCACGTATTTTCCGTCCAGGGCGGTGGCCGCGGGCAGCGGTCCGGGAGTAAACGCGTTGGTGTTGACCTTCCGATCCAGGAGATGATACCTGAAATAATTAAGCCAGTATGCCGGTTCCTTGTCGGAAATGGCGTCCACTGTGCTGCCCCCTTCTGAAAGACGCGCAAACAGACGCTCAAAGGCTGCATTGTCAGGAATGAATACGGTATAGGTACCTGCAGTTTTCAGCAGGTTTCGCTGGCCAGTATATTCCACCAGTTCCCGGTAAACACTGAGGTCTTCCCGGGTATCAATATAGTCCATGATCTGAAGATCTTCCGTCTCTTCGAACCGGGCATCGGAAAGCTTATTTTCGCAGCCCGTCAGGCCTGCCAGCATTAGCAGCAGTAACAGACCTGTAAGCGGTTTCATGAGTCGCATGGTGTTCATGTCTTATTTATTCTTATAATAGTCCTTCTGTTCCAGCTGGAGATTGTTCTCCAATTCAGTTTCATTGTAAGGCAAGAACCAGCTTTCCTGATCCAGCAGGCGGGCGCGGATCACTGAATAGCTGACATTCATGGGGTTTTCATTGGCCGATTTTTCAATCAGGACATTCGCGTAGCCCTGACGCCGGCTGATCCGAACCACGGCAAACCATTCTTTCCCTTCAAAACCCAGCTCAAATTCCCGCTCCATTAAGAGCCTGCTGAAAAATTCCTCCCCTTCGCCGCCTTCACCGATACCGAGCGGAGGAATGTCGCAATGCTCGCGTACCACATTAATGGCGGCTTCAGCCTCCGGGTAACGTCCCAGCATGGCATAGGCTTCTGCCTTCATGAACAATATCTCCCGGTAGCGGTAAAAGATATAATTGGCGTTCCGGTTGCCGCCGGAACGGTAAGCGCGCTGATAAGGTGCTTCGCCCAGGAATTTATATACTTCCACTCCACTGCCATAGCCGTTCGTGTGTAGCCCGGCAAATGAAGAATAGGTTTTCAACCGGATGGTATCCGATGTCGTATAATCGGGTAATACTGGTGGATACAGTATCTCAGTGGCGTTCAGGGTGATATTGGTGGGATTACCCAGGTACCGGCGATCATTGCCCGAAGTATTGGTGTGGGAAAACCAGTTGTAAAGTGGGGAATTCGGCCCTTCCAGCATGTACTGCAATTCAAAGATGCTTTCGGTAGAATTCCCAGGGTTGAAGATGCTGTACCAGTCCAGCGGACGTACCATTGAGCCGGCGTATTGTGCATCCAGCTGCAGACAAAGGTCCAGGCAGGCCTGATACTCATTTCTCCATAATTTCACATCCGCCCACAGGGCCCGCACCGCGTTTTTGGTAATACGACCGTATCGTTCGTTCACATTCTCGAATGTTTCCGGCGCGTTTTCCAGCGCAAATTCAAGGTCTTCCTCGACAAAATCCAAGACCTCTTCTTCACTTGCCGCCGCCGTATTGAAGGTCTGCGAATCGGATTCATAGGGTTCGGTGATCAGCGGCACCTCCCGAAAGGCGCGTACCAGGTAAAAGTAATTCAGCGCACGCAATGCCCGGGCTTCACCCATCATCGAAGAAAGCTCCGCCTGGGTCAGATTTTCGTCCAATTCCAGGGCCAGGGGCGCGTTCTTGATGAACGAGTTGATCCAGGTAATTGAACGATACACCGGCGACCATGATACCAGCCCGTTATCGGGATAAATATCGTGTCGCATGAATTCGGCCCGGTTACTATTGAATCCATCACCAGCTCCGGGCGCATAAAGGGAGGAACGGATATCACCCCAGCTCTGGAAAACGTCCAGACAACTGTTCAGCGAAGTGTAGAGCCCTATCAGGGAGGAATGTACCTGTCCTTCATCCTGCCAGAATTCATCTTTGACCAGGTTGTCGGGCGTTTCCACTTCCAGGAATTTATCACAGGACGACATCAAAAAGATGACTCCCAGCAAGCTATATCGTATTTTGACCATCATTTGATCTGTTTTTGCCATTGGTTAAAAAGTAGCTCTTAATCCGAAGGTGAACTGTCTTGCAGGCGCGGTGGTACTGCTGTCAATACCAAACAAGGTAACCCCGCCGGTAATCGGTACCTCAGGATCCAGTCCCAGGTAATCGCTCAGGGTGGACAGGTTATAAGCCGTTACAAAAACGCTGAGCTGCTGCAGACCAATGTTCAGCCGGCTGATCGCTTCCCTTTCCACATTATAGGTAAGCGAAACTGTTTTCAACCGTAAATATGATGCTTCCTCCACCCAGCGGGTGGACGCAATACGGTTCCAGTTATCATTCGACTGCGCCCGCGGAATTTCGGCAATATCGCCTTGTTTCCTCCAGCGACCGAGAATAGATCGTGACTGATTATGTGAATACTGCATCCGTTCCATGGTGTAACGGGTACCGTTGATCACATCGTTGCCATACTGATACTGAAAATTGACACTTAGCATCCAGTTTCTGTAATTGAAGGTATTATTCCAACCACCGAAGAATACAGGATTGGCATCGCCGATCTGCACCTGGTCTAATTCATTGATGATCCCGTCTCCATTAATATCGTCGTAGATCATATCTCCGCCCTGGAATTGGTGTCCCGTGCTGGAACCATAGCGCATGTATTTGGGCGTAATGCCGTCTGCCTCGTAAATAATAATTCCGTTCGGATCAAGCAGGATCGCGTCGGCATCGGTTGGATATACGCCCAGCGCCCGGTATCCGTAAAAACCACCAATGACATCTCCTGCCCGCAGTTTGGAAGAAAAGCCTTCCCGGGTGGAGCTAAAGGCATCGGCGTCAAAATTATCAGGTAAACTGAGCAATTTATTCCGGTTTCTGGCAATGTTAAAGAATGTCTTCCAGCGGAAGCCCTTGTCCTTCCCTTCCAGAATGACGGCTGTGATGCCGAATTCAACACCCGAGTTTTCTACTGTACCGAAATTGACATACTGGGATGAATAACCCAGGGTGGAGGAAAGCCGTTCCCTCAGCAGGAGATCTCTGGTTCGCCGGTTGTAATAGTCAAACTGGCCGGTAATGCGGTTATTGAACAGGGCCCAGTCCACACCCAGGTTATATTCGGTGGTCCGCTCTTCGCTGATATTATCGTAGGCAAATTTGGAAGGATAAATATAGGTTTCTCCCATATACCCGATACTGGTAGAGTAAGCGACATCATACAAATTCAGTACATCCGGCAGGTTCCCTGTAATCCCGAAAGCAAAACGTGGTTTAATGGAATTCACCCAGGCGGCCGACTCCAAAAAAGGTTCTTTGGACATCTCCCAGGCAGCGCCGATGGCTGGGAAAAGAGAATAGGGATTGTCGCTACCATATCGCGAATCACCCTCCGTCTTGCCGGTAACGGTCAGAAAATACCGGTCCTTAAAGGCATAGTGCCCCTGGATAAACATCCCGATGTATTTCCGGGCTCCAAAAATCCCGCTCGCGCTGGAAATCACCGCGGAAGCATCGGCAGACCGAAGCTCGGGAGAAGCACCGTTATAATAAGAAAGGGCTGTTGAGTTGTTCCGGTCAATGTTAAGGTTGAGCACCCCGGTCACCGTCAGGCGATGTTCATCCTCCCGAACCGGGTACCAGGTTAGCCGGTTATTATTGTTGATCAGTAGCTGGTAACCGTCCGTTTGCCGGCCTGTATTGTAAAGATCTTCTCCGGGAAGGGCATCTGTGGCATACCCGGGCAGGAAATATTCATCGGCAGATTCCCGGAAATCCGCGGCCACCTGGGTACGGAATTCAAGGTTATCCAAAATCTTATAATCGATAGAGGTAGAGGCCATGAACCGGTTGGCCTTGGTAAGGTAAGTGGAATAGTCAATGATTGCCAGCGGATTGTATCGGGAATGGCTGGAAACCGCGACGTTCCGGTCAACGAAATAGTTAAGTCCGTTCCGGGAATAAATCGGGAAATAGGCCGGCGTTTCCCGCGAAAGAAGGATGGGGTTCACGTTCGAGTTGCTGACAGGAGGATCCTGGCCGCGTTTGTCAGTCAGCGAGTTGGTGTAGGAAAGGTCAGCGGATACTTTGAGCTTATCGGAAACCTGGTAATTCAGGTTGAACCTCGTATTGAACCGGTCATAACCAGTCCCTTTGGTGGTACCGTACTGATTGGTATATCCCAGCCCCCAGTAATAGCTCACCCGGTCACCGCCACCGCTCAGCGAAGTATTGTACTGCTGATAGAAACCATTCCTGTTGATGGCGTCCACCCAATCGGTATTGTTATTGAATATCCAGGCATCCTCCCGGCTCATGTCGCCTCTCAGCTGCGGATGCGCGGTACCGTTATCCTGTCCGTTGGTCCACTTTTCAAGGTAATAGATCCGTTGGTCGTCGCCCGAAAGCATGGGAATCGTACGAGGCACCTCGGTCATCGTCAGCTTTGAATTAAAAGTCAGCACCGGTTTCCCTTTGCGCCCCCGTTTAGTACGGATCACGATCACACCGTTAGCGCCGCGGGAACCGTATAACGCCGTTGCCGAAGCGTCCTTCAGAATATCAATGGATTCGATATCAGCCGGGTCCAGGTCGCCGATGGGGCTGAACCCGAAATCGGTAATACTTTCTACCTTATAATTACTTCCAATCACTTCACGGCCATCAATCACCCACAAAGGGTCGTTGATACCCGAAATACTTGAAATACCACGGATCCGGATGGAGGCAGCTGCCCCCGGGTCACCACTGGCGGCCACCACCTGCAGTCCCGGCGCGGCACCCTGGATCAGCTGATCCACCGAAGTTACCGGCACCTTGTCCAGTCCTTCCATGTCAATGGAAGCTACTGCACTGCTCATTTCGCTTTTATCAATCGTAAGAAAACCCAGATCAACATCCGGATCCCGCTCAGCGACCACTTCTACCCCCTCCAGTTCAGCCAGATCTTCCAGGAGGAACACCTCGAATTCAGTGTTTCCGCTCAGGGGAAGCTCCTGTGTCTTAAAACCAATCATCGAAAAGACGATTGTTTCAGCCTCGGAATGAAGGGGTATCCGGAACTGACCGTTTTCATTGGTATTGACCCCACTGAGTACAAGCCCGTTGCGGTTAACCAACATCACCGATACACCGGGAAGCGGGTTATCTTTCGTGGCGAAATACACGCCCCCCTGCAAGACGGTTTGCTGTCCCCAGGCAGTTGCGACCCAACACATGATGAACGCGATAAAAATACCTGTTTTGAAAAATTTCATGCGTAAACAATTAATCATTTTATAAGACATCGGCAATCTTGTGAATCACCCCGTTACAACCTTGTAT
>DATCYD010000245.1:0-6810 GCA_036570465.1 Anseongella sp. | reverse complement strand
TTCCTTGTGATTGTACTGCCGGGGGAGCTTTAGGTTCAGTTCCAGGTATTTGCTGTTGAGCGATTTGATTTCTACGCTCACGCGCATGCCTTGCACTTCTTTCTTAAGTGCACCGTATCCCGTCATCGATTGAACCATAATTCAAATATGTTATATATTCAGCACTTCGCATGCACGTTCGGCAGCTATTTTTTCGGCGTTTTTTTTGGTATAATCCTGACCCTGACCAAATTCTTCGCTATCTACAAGGACCCGAATGTTAAACAGGCGGGCCCGGCCTTCTCCTTCTTCAGATACCAGCTCAAAGGTCACGTCGCGTCCTTCGCGCTGACACCATTCGATCAATTTACTTTTGTAATTGGTTTCCGTCTGTTCCAGCATATCGATATCCACGTGCGGTTTAACGATGCGGTCGGTGATAAATTTCCGGGATGCAGCGTAATTCCGGTCCAGGTAAATAGCCCCGATCAATGCTTCAAAAGCATCTCCCAGAAGGGATCCCTGGTGCATGGCGCGAACGGCAGACTTGTTATCGTAATTGATGAGGTTTCCCAGTCCTAGTTTTCTTGATAACTGATTCAGATGATTTCGGTTCACGATCTTGGAGCGCATCTCAGTCAGAAATCCTTCGTCTTTGAAGGGATATTTCTTGAACAGCAGCTCAGCGACCACCGCCCCAAGGATGGCATCGCCCAGAAATTCAAGCCGTTCATTGCTATCTTTGAACCCCTTTTTCACCTGGTTCCCAGCCGATTTATGGCGGAATGCTAATTTATAAAGAGAGAGATTTTTAGGCACAAATCCCAGGATATTGGTCAATACCCGCACGTACTCTTTATCATTGGAAATGTATAAATTGTATATGCTTGAGATCGGCATTACCGAAATCATTTATTCGTCGTACTTCCTGAAGATGACTGAGGTATTGTGTCCGCCAAACCCAAAGGTATTGGACAGGGCCGTTTTGATCTCCAGCTTCTGAGCCTTGTTGAAAGTGAGGTTCAGCCGCGGATCAAAAGCCGGGTCATCTGTAAAATGGTTAATAGTAGGGGGAATAATACCACGTTCCAGGGCCATGATGGAGGCAATGGCTTCAACAGCGCCGGCAGCCCCAAGCAAATGCCCGGTCATGGATTTTGTGGAACTGATATTAATTTCAAAAGCCCGCTCGCCAAACAAATCGACAATGGCTTTTATTTCCTGGGGGTCGCCAATCGGTGTGGAGGTGCCGTGCACATTGATGTAGTCAATGTCGTTCACATTCATTCCGGCATCCTCCAGGGCCGCTCGCATGGCCATTTTAGCGCCCAATCCTTCAGGATGCGTTGCCGTAATATGGTGGGCGTCCGCGGACATGCCGCCGCCTACCACTTCGGCATAGATCTTTGCGCCACGTGCTTTCGCGTGTTCCAGGTCTTCAAGAATGAGTGTTCCGGAACCTTCCCCTGCTACGAATCCGTCACGATCCAGATCAAAGGGCCTGGAAGCTGTTTCGGGAGAATCGTTTCGCGTAGAAAGCGCGTGCATGGCGTTGAAGCCGCCAATGCCCACTTCATTGATGATCGCTTCCGAGCCGCCTGTCACCATCATATCGGCCTTACCCATACGGATCAGGTAAAATGATTCGATGATGGCGTTGTTGGAAGAAGCGCAGGCCGAAGTAGTTGCATAATTCGGCCCGCGCAAGCCGTAGCGCATAGAAATATGGCCGGCGGCAATGTCCAGGATCATCTTGGGAATGAAAAAAGGGTTGAACCGGGGGGTGCCATCGCCATTCGCGAACGCAACCACTTCATCCAGGAAGGTTTTTAACCCGCCAATACCCGTACCCCATACCACACCAATGCGGTCGGTATCCAACTCGCTGAGAGGCACTCCCAGGTCTTCTACCGCCTCCTGCGTGGAGGCAATGGCATACTGTGCAAAGGGGTCGAGCTTACGCGCTTCCTTCCGGTCAAAGTAGTCCTCGGGATTAAATCCCTTTACTTCACAAGCAAACCGGGTTTTGAACTTGGAGGCATCAAAACGGGTTATCTGAGCAGCACCACTCACCCCGTTCTCCAAACCGTCCCAATAAGCGCGGACAGTACTACCGATCGGAGTAAGCGCACCGAGCCCAGTAACTACAACTCGTTTTTTCTGCATTCAATTCCTTGTAAAAAAGTTTTTACTTAACGTTTTTCTCGAGATACTCGATTGCCTGTCCGACGGTTTGGATCGTTTCCGCCTGCTCATCGGGGATGGCAACGTTAAATTCCTTTTCAAACTCCATGATCAACTCAACCGTGTCAAGTGAGTCGGCACCCAAATCGTTGGTGAAACTTGCCTCTGGCGTCACCTCGTTTTCGTCCACACCCAGTTTCTCAACGATGATGGCTTTTACTCTTGATGCGATATCCGACATAGTTTTTAGGGATTAAAGAATTATTTTTAAAAAATTTGTGCAAAGAAAGGTATTTCTTTGCCGACATCCAAATTTTATAAAGTCGTTCCACGAATATAATCTTTAGGCATTGAACAAAAAAATTTTACGGGTCAATTATGACTTTGATTTCACTTTAATCGGAATTATTTCGCCGCTGCGAGCGTACCGATTGTGCTGGTTTCTTAATAACCAGCTGAAAATGAGCCTTGAACGGGAAGAAGATTTATCGCTTCGACGGGAACCGGAAGAAGAGGTATTTTTTCCGCGTTATTTCTTTTATATCGAAGAAAGTGAAACTGATTTCTATGTTCTGGGCAACCGGGGTACGGAAGGATACCTGGTTCCCGAGCAGAAAGAAATAGATTTTTTCATGCTTATATATAACCTTCCGGGGAAAGATGGCGGAAGTGATCTGATAAAAAAAATAAAGCTCATTCCAGAGGTACAAAGCGCTTTTTTACTGGATCCCGGCAGGTTAAAGTCCCGTGAAAATTTGTTGTTCTGAGCGAATTGATCTATATTCCGTTAAAGATGCTATTTTTGCATTTCAATAGTGTATTTCGTACAACATGAAGATTCCCTACAACCGCACCAAAATCGTAGCTACCATAGGTCCTGCATCGCGCAGCAGGGAGGTATTAACCGGCTTGTTCCGTTCTGGCCTTGACATTGCGCGTATCAATTTTTCGCATGGAAGCCATGAGGATCACCTGGAAACTATCGAGTTGATCCGCGAGCTCAATCAGGAACTGGGAACCAGCGTGGGCATCCTTGCCGACCTGCAGGGACCCAAAATCCGCATTGGTGATGTAGCCGCAGGCACCATCGTCAATGAAGGGGACATCATCACTTTTACGATCAATGAGCATCTTGGAACGCGTGAAAAAGTCCAGATCCGGGGATATGATCAGTTTCCGAAGGACGTTGCTCCCGGCGAGCTGATCCTGCTCGACGACGGAAAGCTGCAGATGCGCATTGTGGAAACCAACAAGAAGGACACCGTACAGGCTCAAGTTGTCCATGGCGGGGTATTGTCTTCCCGTAAAGGCGTGAATCTTCCCAATACCAGCATCAGCTGTCCCAGCCTGACCGAAAAAGACCTGACCGACTTAACTTTTGTCCTGAGTCAGGAAGTGGAATGGATTGGCCTCTCTTTCGTCAGGAAAGCAGAAGACATTGTAGATCTGAAGAAAAGAGTGGCTGCGGCGGAAAGAAAATCAAAGGTGGTGGCCAAGATCGAGATGCCGGAGGCTATTGAGAACATCGATGCCATCATCAAGGTAACCGATGGCGTGATGGTGGCCCGGGGTGACCTGGGTGTGGAAATCCCCATGGAAGAAGTTCCCCTGGTACAGAAAATGATCGTAAAGAAATGCATCGATAACTGCCGCCCGGTGATCATCGCCACCCAAATGATGGAAAGCATGATCAATACCCCCCGGCCATCCCGTGCCGAAGTTAATGATGTGGCCAATTCAGTGCTGGACGGGGCTGATGCTGTTATGCTCAGCAACGAAACAGCGATGGGTCAGTTCCCGGTGCTGGCGGTACAGACCATGCAGCGGATCATTGAACACATTGAGCAGCTGGATTATCCCTATAATTCGTTCAACGAGGTGGAAGAAAAATCAGAAACCTACCTGTTCGACAGCATTTGTTATTCCGCCTGCTTCCTGGCCGATAAAACCAGAGCCAACGCCATCGTAGGAATGACCTATTCGGGGTACACCGCCTTTCAGCTTTCCAGTCACCGCCCCAAGGCAATGACCTATATTTTCACAGGGAACCGCCATCTGCTGAATGCCCTCAGCCTTGTTTGGGGTGTCCGAAGCTTTTATTACGATAAATTCGAAAGTACCGATCAGACCATCAGGGATGTTTCCAATATTCTGAAGAGCAAGGGATTGGTGGGGGCAGGCGATATAGTTATCAATACTGCCTCAGCGCCCATCCAGGAAAAAGGCCGCACAAATACCATCAGGCTCACGGTGATCGAATAAAACATAACCATACTCATTGGCTGTAAAAACGCAGGTATTGAAAATACTATTAGGGAAATTCCAAAGGAATTTTTATTTTTGGTAGGCCACGTTTTGATTAAATTGTGCTGATATAAAAAACTCCGGAATTTCTCCCGGAGTTTTTTTTTGACTGAAGTTAAAAGGCATAACCCACGCCCACCTGAATATTTGAATTGAAGGCCTCAGAATCATCATTTTTCAACAAATCGGTGAATCCAAGCGAGTATTTTCCGAATACTTTAAAGTTTTCAGTGGCGTCAAAGCCAAGCCCCACCGTTCCGCCGATACCTGCACGGTTGAAGTCATCCATGTCCAGTTCCTGTTCTCCTTCGGCATCGATATCAATGCCAAACACGGTACCTTCTCCATCAAATTTATCCTTTCCTCCCACCAGGTAAGAAAAGCTGGGCCCGGCCACAATGTGGAAAGCGGGTACAATATTAAACTTTAGCAATACCGGCAGCTCAATAAAATGAAGATTCCTGTTGATTTCCACATTGCCGTCGTCTGACTCGTATTTAGCACCCAGCTGCGAGTAAAACAATTCCGGGTTCAGACTCACCACATCATTCCCTGCAAAGGGAACATTCGCATAGACTCCCAGCGCCAGACCTGGTTTTATAGTATTACCATAAGTTTCTTCGCTGTATTCCTCGCCATAAAGGTCAGTCCCTGTGCTTTTGGTCAGGTTGGCCAGGTTGGCCCCGCCCATGACTCCGAATCTCGCTTCCTGCGCCAATAGGGTACTTCCCAGAAGTACGCCTACTATTAATAATGATAGTTTTTTCATAATTCGAGTTTTTGATAAAACCAGATAGGGTAATCAAAAAACTATGCCAAACTCAATAAAAAAACCCCGGACAACCTGTCCGGGGCCTTGTTTTGCAATTAGTTCGTACTAAAAGTAACGAGTCCCTAAAGAACAATTCCTACTGAAAGCTGAAGTACCTGATTACGGCCCTTGTCGAACTTATCAAACTTCTCATCCTCAAGCACTTTGGATAACCCGAAATTATAGCGGGCACCCACATCCAGTTTTCCCAGACGAACACCGGCGCCAAGTACTCCGGCAAATTCCGTACTCTTACTTTCTGTGTCAAAGGTCCCGGATAAGTCTTCTTTCCAGTCCTCGGCCAGCAAAAAGGAAATCTGCGGACCCACATATAAGCTAACGATAGGGGCCGGGCTTAATTTCACCATAACGGGCACATCCACATAACTGAGGGTGGATTTCAAGGTACCGTCTTCATTGTCCACCTCAAACCCCTTCTGGGAATAGAGAATTTCGGGGCGGATTCCTACGACCAGGAGGTTAATGTCAGCAAAAACACCGGCATGGAATCCTGGTTTAAAGTCCGCCGAACCGCCGTCAAGGCTAACCTGGCTCATTTTTGTGTAATTCAACCCGGCCTTGATCCCGAAATCGGTTTGGGCATAGGCAGCGCTGCCTAATGTCAAGGCAAAAGCTGCGAGCAACACTCTTTTCATAATTGGCATCATTTTAATGGTTCGCTATATTAGCAGATTCTAACGAAAGAACGGACAATGATCTATAAATTCAATCGCCCGCTGCTCCTAACCCTGCTGTATTTTTCCCTGGGTACAATCAAAATCCATGCCCAAGATAGTAATACCAGGGGGCCTGGCACACCCGAATTTTTAGAAGCCAACGATTCGGATTGGGTGGATTCTGTCTTCAGCAGCCTCTCCAGGAAGGAAAAGATTGGCCAGTTATTCATGGTCGCTGCCTACTCTGACCGTGACCAGGAATCATACGATAAGTTGGCAAAACTGATCGAAGAACAACAGGTCGGGGGCATTGTCTTCTTCCAGGGCGGCCCTGTGCGACAGTCATTGCTGCTAAACCGATATCAATCCTTGCTAAAAGTGCCTGCCCTGGTGGCCATGGATGCCGAATGGGGCGTAGGCATGCGCCTTGACAGTACGGTTTCTTTCCCTTACCAGATGACTTTGGGGGCGGTTGGCAACAATGAACTCATTTATAAAATGGGGCAGCAAATTGCCCGGGACTTCAAACGACTGGGTATGCATGTCAATTTTGCGCCGGTAGTGGACATAAATAATAACATCAACAATCCGGTGATCAATTACAGGTCTTTCGGCGAGGATATGTTTAAGGTGGCAGACAAGGGCTTTGCTTACATGCGTGGATTACAGGACGAAGGCATTATGGCCACGGCCAAACACTTTCCCGGCCATGGAGACACCGATGTGGACTCGCATCTGGGCTTGCCCACCCTCTCCTTCACCCGCAACCGCCTGGATTCTCTTGAATTGTATCCGTTCCGCTACCTGATCGACCGGGGAATCAGTGGGGTAATGGTTGCCCACATGCATATTCCA
>DATCYD010000244.1:0-3544 GCA_036570465.1 Anseongella sp. | reverse complement strand
AAACTTCTCCCGCCACGGTAGGTATGCCAAAAGCATTCCCATAATCGCCAATCCCTTTCACCACCCCGCGCATCAGCCATTGGTTCTTTGGCAGTTTGGGATCGCCAAAACGAAGGGAATTCAACTGGGCAACCGGACGGGCACCCATTGTAAAGATATCCCGGTTGATCCCACCTACGCCGGTAGCTGCACCCTGGTAGGGTTCCAGTGCGGAGGGGTGATTGTGCGATTCAATTTTAAACACACAGGCAAGCCCGTCGCCGATATCTACCATACCGGCATTTTCCTCACCGGCCTTGGCCAACATCCGCGGCCCGTCCTTGGGCAGTGTTTTAAGCCAGGTAATGGAATTTTTATAGGAACAGTGCTCGCTCCACATGACTGAGTATATACTCAACTCATTGAAATTGGGAACCCGGCCCAGTATCTCTTTTATTTTTTCGAATTCTTCGGGTAAAAGCCCCAGTGTCTGTGCGGTTTCCAGGGTGGTTAACTGATCTTCCAACGTGACGGTTCAATTTGATGAACGCAAATTTAACAAAATTTCTATATTCGTTCGATGGTAATGAGTCTTGATGATATGCAATTATGAATAAACGATCATTCCTGAAAACACTGGGCAATGGCCTCTTATTAACGCCATTTTTGCCTTCATCCGGTACGTATGGCGCACTAAGGCCGGAATCCCTGTTGCCACCGGCTCTTCAGAAAGGCGATACAATCGGGGTGGTAAGCCCTTCAGCCACTCTATTCGAGGAAATGCCGTTTAGCCTGGCGCGTGAAGTGATCCAGGCGCTGGGATTCAAAGTAAAAATGGGCCAGCATGTAAACGATCGTTACGGTCATCTGGCAGGTACCGATAAGGAACGTGCAGGCGACCTGAACGGCATGTTTGCAGATCCTTCAGTAAAAGGCATTATTTGCCTGCGGGGCGGTTCCGGCGCAGCGCGTATCCTGGATCTGGTCGATTACGAGACCATCCGGCGCAACCCCAAGGTTTTCATGGGCTACAGTGATATTACCGCCCTGCATATGGCCATATTCACTCAAACAGGAATGGTCACTTTTCACGGCCCCATGGCCAGCAGTGCCTGGCCTTCCTACAATGCCGCCCAGTTCCAATCCGTTTTTATGACCCGGGAGCTACCGGTATGGAAGAATCCCCAAAGCAAGGGAGACGACCTTGTCGTACGCCATAACCGCATTCAGACCATTCGGGAAGGACAAGCAACCGGTCAACTGCTCGGAGGAAATCTCTCAGTACTCACCGGCATTGCCGGGTCGAAATATTTTCCTGATTTTTCCGGGAAGATCCTCTTTCTTGAAGAAGTCGGTGAACAACTATACAGGGTTGACCGCATGATGAGTCAGCTACAGTTGACCGGCGCTCTGGAACAAGCGGCGGGTTTTGTATTTGGTCAATGTACCGAATGTGAGCCCGGTGATGGCTATGGCTCTCTGACCCTGGACGAAATCCTGGATCATTATATCCGTCCACTGAACATCCCGGCTTATACTGGCGCTATGATCGGTCATATCAGCCGGCAGTTCATCCTGCCGGTCGGTGGCCACGTCCGGATGGATGCCATCGCAGGTACCCTGACCCTGCTTGATCCGGTGTTCAAGTGAAAGGATCACAGTGAACAGGTCTTCGGTTAATTGGCCGAACTTCTGCCTCCGTTATCTTCCAGCAACAGGATCAGTCTCTTATTCATGGATACTACGCTTTCCATCAACCTGAGCATCATCTGGTTTTGTTCTTCACTGGACATTTGTACACTTCCATGAATAGCAAACGGAGAGTTGGTGACGTTTTCCACGAAATTGTTAGGCGAGACGGCCACGATTTGCAAGGGGTCCACTACAAGGAACTCAGCCACCTTTTGAATAATATCGACGGTGATCTTGCTTTCACCGCGTTCGTACTTGGTATAGGCTGCCTCCCCGATGCCAATATAATCGGCAACTTCGAGCGCCTTCCTTTCACGGAGTTTTCGAAACAAAGCCAGGTTGCGACCAATGGTCTTATTCTCGAACACAGTAAATCCATCCTGTTCTTCCATATTTTTTTCTTGGTTGTCAGACACAATTATTATTATAGGTAAAACTACCAAGAAAAATAGTTTTTTTAGTGAAAAAAAGCCAAATTGCATTCGATTAGAAGCACCTCTTCATAATCAAACCTGTATGACAGTGGTGCTCCGGCGGCTTCGCCGGAGCCGCTGTCAATTATCGAACGAAGAATTACCAATCAATAAATGAACCGGATGACATCTTAAGCTTTACACAAATTCTTATCCGGCTTGTCCCTGCACGATGAGCGAAAGATTGAATGCTATTAATGTGGGGCACATTGCCAGCTATGGGCGGCAGTGCTAACTGCCGTCCATTGGCTGGCCTATGGCCTTCCCCGCCACCCGATTCCATAAATCATAGCAAAAACAGACCAGACCTGAAGTTTTAGCAACAAAACATCACCTTTATATAGTTTCTGAGGAAAATATCGGGATCTCAAACAAAAAAACGACACATTTTGATGTTTTTATTGGATTTTTTAGAAACAAAAGCTTGTTTTTTGATTTTTTCATCTATTTTTGTGACGATTTCTAGAAAAAATTAGACAAAAACACCAAATATGTCCACTTTACGTTTCAAGGCACTGGAAAGTGTTCTCAACAGAACACCGGTAAAGACTACCGCCCCATCCGATAAAATTTCTGATTATTTCGGTACGAATGTGTTCAACGAACTCTCCATGAGGGAATTTCTGTCAAAAGAGGCCTTCAAGAGTGTAAAAGACGCAATTGAACAAGGAACACCCGTTGACCGGGAAATGGCAGACCAGATTGCATCAGGCATGAAGGCCTGGGCCATTAGTAAAGGTGCTACGCATTATACCCACTGGTTTCAGCCGCTCACAGGACTGACAGCTGAAAAACACGATACTTTTTTTGAATCGTCTCCGGATGGCTCCGGACTGGAAAAATTCACTGGAGAATCCCTTGCTCAGCAGGAGCCGGACGCTTCCAGCTTTCCAAGCGGCGGCCTTCGGGTAACTTTTGAAGCCCGTGGCTATACGGCATGGGATCCATCTTCCCCTGCTTTCATTATTGAAAGCCAGTCTGGCGGAAGCGCTACGCTTTGTATTCCAACAGTATTCATTTCCTATACCGGCGAGGCCCTCGATTACAAGGCGCCTTTGCTGAAAGCCATCAGCCGTGTAGATAAGGCAGCTGTTAATGTATGTAATTACTTTGACCGCTCCATCAATAAGGTCAATGCCAGCCGGGGGATCGAACAGGAATACTTCCTGGTGGACCTCTCACTGTACAACGCCCGGCCGGACCTTTACCTGACAAACAGGACGCTTTTCGGCCATATGGCTGCTAAAAATCAACAGCTGGAAGATCATTATTTTGGTTCCATACCCCGTCGTGTGCAGGCCTTTATGAGTGAACTGGAGATTGAATCACTTAAGCTTGGCATTCCGCTGAAAACCCGTCATAATGAAGTGGCTCCCGCACAGTTTGAATGCGCTCCACTG
>DATCYD010000243.1:0-3827 GCA_036570465.1 Anseongella sp. | reverse complement strand
CGGTGTAGATGTTTGTTTTGAACTGCATCCCGGTGAGGACCTGCACGATGGAATCACCTTCGAGCGTTTCCTGGAAGCGTCCGGAAACCATGCAAGGGCCAATATTTTATACGATCCCAGTCATTTTGTTCTTCAGCAGCTGGACTACCTGCAATTCATTGATATTTATCACGAACGGATCAAAATGTTCCACGTAAAGGATGCGGAATTCAATCCTACGGGGAAATCCGGCGTTTACGGAGGTTACCAGGACTGGATAGACCGGCCCGGACGTTTCCGCTCCCTGGGCGATGGCCAGGTGGATTTCAGCGGTATTTTTACCCGGTTATCACAATACGGGTTTGATGGCTGGGCGGTGATTGAGTGGGAATGCTGCATCAAAGACCCGGTGCAAGGCGCCACGGAAGGGGTTGATTTTGTGAACAGTCATATTATCAAGGTGACCGAAAAAACATTCGATGATTTCGCCGGAACAGGTCCTGATGAAGCGCTGAATAAGCGGATACTTGGAATCCGGTAAAGAGCTCCGTTCCGGCAAGTAATAAAGTGAATAAACATAGAATATGAAAAGAATATATATGGTGTATGCCGCTGCTGTGGCGGTCACCGCCTGGGGATGTACCGGGCAAACTTCAAAAAGTGAATCCGAACAACAAGACAGTACCGTCATGGGAACAGAAGCAACCGGAGGTATTAATCAACTGACTGAGCAGGAAAAGGCCGAAGGCTGGGCATTGCTTTTCGACGGGCAGACTACCCATGGCTGGAAGGGCTATAAGAAGGACAATGTGCCCGCGGCATGGGTTGTGGAAGACGGCACGCTGACATTGGATACCTCAAAACTGGCTTCCGGTGGCGGTGATATTATGACAGCTGAAAGTTATGAAGATTTTGAACTGCGCCTGGAATGGAAGATTTCTCCGAACGGGAACAGCGGTATTATTTACAATGTGGTAGAAGGAGACAATGACCGGACTTATCAGACCGGCCCTGAAATGCAGGTATTGGATAATGACGGTCACCCCGACGGGAAAATTGAAAAGCACCGCGCGGGCGATCTGTACGATTTGATCAAGAGCAATGAAGAGCCGGTAAAACCGGTAGGAGAGTGGAATCAGGTACGACTGGTACAGAAAGACGGTAAAATAGAACATTGGCTGAATGGAGTTAAAGTAGTGGAAGTGGATGCCAATTCTCCCCAGTGGGCCGAGTTGATTGCCGGAAGTAAGTTTTCTTCCATGCCTGACTTCGGTAAATCACAGAAAGGCCATATTGCCCTGCAGGACCACGGGGACAAGGTGTGGTATCGGGATATTAAGATTAAACAACTTTAATAATCACAAAAAACAGCGGCGTGTCCCTCTGTTTTTTAGCAGCCCCGGCACCTCCGCCCGGAAGCGTCCGGAGTAAGGAATCATTAACATGAAAGCACTGAATATTGTTCTTGGGGCTTTGTTCGTCCTGTTTGCCGGTTTGCAATACAATGACCTGGATCCTTATATCTGGGTTCCGATTTATGGATATGCGGCACTCGTATGCTTTATGGCGGCAGCCGGACGTTATAATAAATGGATGATCCTGGTAGGCCTGGTGGGCTACTTTGTCTATATGCTTCGGTTTACACCGGGATTGGAATCCTGGTTCTTTGAGCACGATCATGAGAACATTGCCCAGACAATGAAAGCCGGCAAGCCCTGGATTGAACAGACCCGGGAATTTTTCGGCTTGCTTATCCTGGTGTGTGTGTTTGTGTTCCAGTTTTTCAGCATGCGCAGACGGAAACAGGTTCGATGATAACGAGTTGTAACTATGGAACAATTTAAAGTTGTTATCCGGCGGCTCCTTTCGCCGGATGTGGCAGAGACGTTTGAAAAGAAGGTAACAGAAGCGACTGAATCACAGGAGAAGCGAAAATTCACCTTGTTGTTCAGCAGTATTCCCCGTCTTACCGGAAAGCAGGTGATGGATTTTTCTCCGGAAGAGCTGGCAGATCTGAAGACTTCCAGAGATGGGTTTGATCCTGAAGGTTGGACCTTGGATCGTTTTTGCCGGGTGTATTTGCTGATGCAGCTGGATCCGTCCGGAGGAGAACAGGCCTACGTGGGACGCGTTGAAGAATTATTTGATGCGGCCGAAGTGTATGAACAGGTGGCTCTTTATTCGGCGCTGCCTTTGTATCGTTTTCCGGAGGCATTCCGTTTCCGGACCACCGAGGGTATCCGGACAAATATTACCGATGTGTTTGATGCCGTGGCGCTGAATAATCCCTATCCATCAGAGCAATTGGAAGAGGCCGCCTGGAATCAAATGGTTCTGAAAGCTTTGTTTATGCAACGACCCATTTATCGTATATACGGGCAGGATCAGCGTGCCGGTGCAACATTAGCTCACATTCTCTCGGATTATGCACATGAACGCTGGGCTGCCGGACGAACTGTTAGTCCTGAACTATGGCGATGCGTGGGCCCATTTCTGGATGAAAAATTGATCGGTGATATCCGCTTGCTGCTTAAAGGAAACGATCCTTTCCGGGAAGAGGCGGCTGTGCTGGCCTGCAGCGACAGCAATAATCCGGAAGCAACTGAAATGTTGCAGGACTATCCAAATCTTACAGCTCAGGTGCAATCCGGGGTACTCAGCTGGGACAGCCTCGGAAAAAATTATGATTTGAAACGTTAGATAAGGTGTTATGAAATTTATTGATCCGCATGTGCATATGGTTTCCCGAACCACAGACGATTATGAAGCCATGCAAAAAGCAGGAGTGGTAGCGGTGATTGAACCGGCTTTCTGGCTGGGGCAACCGCGTACGGCAGTAGGATCCTTTAAGGATTACTACAGCACGTTGGTAGGATGGGAGCGCTTCCGGGCTTCCCAGTTTGGCATCCGGCATTATTGCACAATTGGCCTGAACTCGAAGGAAGCCAATAATGAGGCCCTGGCTGAGCAGGTAATGGAATTACTGCCCCTGTTTATTTACAAGGAAGGGGTGGTTGGCATTGGCGAGATTGGTTACGATGACCAAACTGCGGCGGAAGACAAATATTTTCGGGCCCAGATTGAATTGGCTCGGGAAACGAATATGCCTATTCAAATCCATACCCCGCATCGCGATAAGAAAACAGGCACCATCCGAAGCATGGATGTCTGTGAAGAACATGGCATTGATCCGCTGACCGTGATCGTAGATCACAACAACGAAGAAACCGTTGAAGAGGTGTTAAACCGCGGTTACTGGACGGCCTTTACCATTTACCCCAATACCAAAATGGGTAACGAGCGGATGGTAGAGATTGTCAAACGCTACGGGGCTGAGCGCATGATCATTAACAGTGCGGCTGACTGGGGTGTCAGTGATCCGCTTGCGGTACCCAAAACCGCTGCCCTGATGCTGGAACGAGGAATCTCGCAGGAGGAGGTGGAACTGGTCTGTTATAAAAATGCGCTGGAAGCATTCGGTCAAAGCGGACAGATGAAAGAAGAAGACTGGAAAAACGCTACTGGTGTAGATCAGACGCAGTTATTTCAGGGGAATTCCGTGCTGAGGGGCGGGCAGAAAGCGAAAGTTGATCCCAACACCAATATTGTAAAGAACTGAGAATTTCCTGAAGAACCGAAAGCTCCTGAAGCACCGAACAATCCCCGTATAAACTGAAAGGAACGACGTCTTGACATTTAAGGCTCTTTTCCAGCTGCTGCGCCCGGCAAATATTATCACTTCCGTGGCGGACGTATGGGCGGGAGCTGCTGTTTCCTTTGGCCTGGCGGGATTATTTCTCGATTGGAATACATTCATGGTATCTCTTGGCTGGCTGAGCTTTTCCACT
>DATCYD010000242.1:0-14271 GCA_036570465.1 Anseongella sp. | reverse complement strand
TTCCCGGGTGTACCTGTTCAATAAGGATTTCCAGAAAGCAGAATTTATTGCGTCTGAGGTGATCGGATCAGGCGATTATATGCTGGCCGATAGCCTGGATCAGGTGTTTTTAGTGGGAAGCGAAGAGGCGATCTGGCAGTTGGTTCCGGTGCAACCAGGGCAAAATACCTGGGAAGCAAGCGTTTTTGTACCGCCTTCTGAGCATATTCCTTCTTTTAGTATTACAGATTCGTTAATCAGTGCCTTTGAAGCGGACGATCAACGCCTGAGTACATGGACGGGTTCCACTACGATCAGCAATGAAACCTACTATTATCCGGCAAAATACAAAGCACGGCAGGGGGCAGAAGTAACGGAATACAGTACCATTTTACGCCTGGCGGAACTTTATCTTATCCGCGCGGAAGCCCGGGCCCGGCAAGACAAGCTGGCGGGCCCGGACGGAGCGACGTTTGATATTAATGCTATTCGCCTCCGGTCGGGCCTGGACGCAACCGATGCGTTAACAAAAGAGCAATTGCTGGCAGCAATCGAGCAGGAGCGAAGAGTTGAGCTTTTTGCGGAATGGGGTCATCGGTGGTTTGATTTGAAAAGGACAGCTCGGGCCAGTGAAATACTCAAGCCACAAAAGGGAGAGAACTGGCAACAAACCGATCTGCTATATCCCATTCCAACTATTGAAATCGATAAAAACATCTCACTGATTCAGAATGCCGGCTACTAAACGGCAGACAAAACAACACTAATAACCTGTATCATGAAAATTAAACACTTTTTTCTTCTCATATTCTATGCTGCTTTTGCAGCAATTGGATGCACGCGCGTTGATGTTCCTCATGGGCCATTGAAGGTTGGGGACCCGATGCCCGATATATTTATTCCACATCTCAGTAACTACAGCGCCAGCAGCGCAAATTTTTCCGATTTTAGAGGGAAGCTAGTCATTTTGGATTTTTGGAATCTGTTCTGCCACCCCTGCATAGCTGCGTTACCCAAACTTGATTCTTTACAAAAGCAGTTTGCCGGACGTGTTCAGATTTTGCTGGTCAATAAAGTTCCCCAGGCAGAAATGGACTCGTTAATTCAACGCAGAAAACGGTCCCGGAGTATAAACATGAACTTAGACAGGATGGTCAAAAGGCTCGTATCAATAACAGGCGATTCGGCACTTAACAAATTGTTCCCTCATGTGGGTGTTCCAACTTACGTGTGGATAAACCCGGAAGGGAACGTCGCTGCCATTACAGAAGGCAGTAAAATTACTGCGGAAAATATAGAATCTGCATTGGACAGGGGGGACTATTCCCTTGTTCAAAAAGAGGATGTCCGGTTAGACGCTTCCAAAAGACTGCTGCCCGAGCTGTACGATGCGGATAAGGCAAATCTGAAATATTATTCTTCGGTGATGGCGTTCGTGCCGAACCTTAGAGGGAACACGCGGCATTTTGCAGCCGATAGTGCTGCGAATACAGCAACGATTGTGAAAATTGGCTCATTGTTGGACTTCTTTGATGACATATACCGATATGCGCCCTTTGGCAACCCCCATAAGAACCCCAACTTCGAATATGGAAAGCGTTTGGTCCTGGAGACTTCAGATTCAAGCCGGTTTTCTTATGATTACAGCACAGGGATGAACAGGGACGAATGGAAAAGCCAAAATGAATTTATCTACGAGGCCGTTTTCCCGCTTATGCCAAGGGATGAAACCTATACTTACTTTCTGCAGGATATTGAGCGTTATTTCCAGATCGACAGCCGGAGGGAAAAAAGAAAGAAGGAATGCATCACAATAGTAAGGACCTCCAATACAGATAAGATTGCGTATGACGGTGGAAAGATCGATCTGGTGATAAGCTACGACGAAGATGATACTTTTCATCTATACGGCGGACTAATGAGTTCATTAAGGTACGAATTGTCAGAAGTCAATAAGGATACCCCGTATATCTTCCTGGATGAAACGGGATACAGCGGAAGGATCCAATTGGAATTGAATGCTCCGCTGAATAATATCGACGAGGTAAGAAAGGAGTTAAGGGGAAAATATGACCTGGATCTGGTAAAGGAGGTTCGGGATGTTGATGTTGTGGTGTTGCGCGATAAGCGACCGGCCCGTTAAAGAAGAGGTTGTACGTTGCCTGTACAACCTCTTCCAGAAGTTTAATTGAACGCTCTGGTAGCCGTAGGTTCCACCTCTTCGGAAACGGGGAGAGGTTGTTCCTCGTCGTAACCTTTGGCACAACCTTGGCCCGGCCCGCAGCCAGTCCCGGGCTCCGGACCGAAAACTATGAATTCCGTTCCATCGGGGGTGTACCAGTAGAGGTCCGTCTGAGCGGCTTCCACTGCGTCTTCTTGAGCGCTTGTGAAAGCGCTACCTGCGAATCCCGCTACTATAGCGAGCAGAGGCAGGATTTTGGATAATTTAAACATATATCTACCATTTATTGGTTCTTGTTTATCAGGCCCACTGCCCCAAGGGCTGCAAAGGCAAAAAACAGGTTGAAAGCGATGTGCTGCCACCAGGTGAAGCCGCTTATCGGGCCGCCGCAGGCACAGGGGATATGGTCTTGCGTCACCAGCAGCCAAAGAATATAGACGGTAAATGACAGCAGGGCGACAAAGCTCAGGCAAAGGCCGGTATAGCGGGTCTTTGGAATAGCGAGCAGCGCGGCCAGGGCCAGTTCTGCCGGCGGGAGTGACCAGCCAAGCAGCGCCGCCAGCCAGTCTGGCAACGGGTGAAGCTGCATTTGAAACTGGAACACACTGAATTCCATTAGTTTGCTGGACGCGGTATATACCCACAGCAGGATCAAAAGGGCGGCCATTGCCGATACGAGCAGGCCGCCGGCTGCCGCGGTGTTTGATTTTTTGGGGATGATAAGAAATGATTTCATTTTCCTTGCTTTTAAAACCCGGCCCCGTTTTTCCGCGTTGCCGGGTTTGGGGTTATTGATACGCACTCTCGCAGCGCTGGGCGTCCTGTTTCGGCACTCCTCATCAACATCTGACGTTGCCCAAAATTGCTATCGTTTTCATACAGTAAATTTCCTGCGAAATTTCAGGTGAAGGAATGACCAAATGGGATAATTTTGGCCTAAAAGCAGCGGAAAGTGTCCGAAAAGTTCAGATTTTGATCCTGTATATGGTTGATATACAGAAAGAAATTCGGTTTTTAATGGCTGTGATGATTCTATACAAAGCAGGTGAATTTCCGGCGGGGGTTTTTCTTTGTGGGCGGGTATCCATAGTATTTTTTAAACATCCGGGAGAAGCTGAAGGGGTTTTGGTAACCAACAGCTGTGGTAACCTCTTTTATGAGACAGTTTTGTTCCAGGAGCTTTGTTGCCAGGGCCATTCTGAGCTTGATAATGTGTTCCTGGATGGTGATCCCGAATTCCTTTTTGTATTCACGGGAAAGGGTTCTTCCGGTTGAGCTGAATTTCCGGGCGAGTTGTTTTACCTGGCAGCCGGGTCGGGTATAATTATTTTGGATGTACTCCTTTACGTCGTAAATTTTTTCGTGCGTGGTCTTGTATTGGAGGAAATGGCCGGATTGAAGCCGGAGCTCATACAGGGTCAGAAGTTTTGTTATAGGCCCGATCAAGGCGGATTCGACAAACCCTTTTTGTATCCGGGGATGTTGTATCTCTTCAATGGCCTGTTTTTCCGTATGATGTATTCCGCATACCGGAAAATGACTTGGTGTATGACGTTGTAAAGCTTGGTTGATCAATCCGTTAAGTATGGGGAGACTTTCTGTGATCAGACAAAGCAATTGCTCATTGATCGCAAAGCTCAAAGCCAGATGGCTGCCTCCCTTCATATTGATCCGATAAGTGCCGGGACAAAGATATATTCCTGCATATTGGTTTTTGTGTAAAACAACAGGAGAAGCGCTTCCAGGACTCCAGATCAGGGTGGCCGAACCTTTTATAAGGTAGGAAAAAACCACCATTGCTTCGTTTACTACTGCATAGATCGTTGTGGTTTTTTTCTTCACGAAGCAGGTACAATGTTCAAGGAACAAACCCTGTCCCAGAAATGTCTGCCGGAGAGTGGCCATGCTCTTATTGCCGATTGGTATGGAATGGGCGTAGGAGAGGAGGATGCCCTGCTCAGGCGGGAATTTGCGGATAGCCGGGTCTCGGGAGTCGGCTATTCCGGATATATATAATGTGTAGGGCTCCACCAAAATGAACCAGGATTTTTGCCAAATACCTGCTTCAAATAAGTGGGTTCATTTCGAAAAGAGGAAGTTTTTAGGACAATAATATGCGTGAAGCGCTAATATTTCTGCGTGAAGGACTCAAATCGGGGCGTGAAGTCGATTGCCGGACGCGCGAAGTCGATCGGATACAGGCGAGATTTGACAAAATCCCCTAAATCCTTTTAGCAAAAATCTATAACAAAGCGGCGCCGAAGACTCCGGCGGAGTCGCCGAGTTGGGGCTTGAGGATTTTGGTTTCCAGACGGGGGTTGAAGATGAAGTTTTCTATTGATTTAACGCCGTCGGTGTAAAGGAGATCAATGTTTCCAACTCCGCCACCCAGGATGATCACTCCGGGGTCCAGGATGTTAATGACGTTGGCGATGGCTTTGCCAAAAAAATGACACATGCGTTCCATAGTGGAACAGGCGTGCTCGCAGCCGTGGCGGTATCGGGCTACAATTTCTTTCATGGACACCCGTTCTCCGCTGATGCTTGCGTAATAGCGTTCCAGCGAAGGACCGGAGAGTACGCTTTCAACACAGCCGATGCGACCGCAATAGCAGTGGTTGCCGGATTCGTCAAGAAAGTTGTGTCCCCATTCGCCGGCGATTCCCTGCAAACCGGTAATGGCTTTCCCGTTTACCACGAGGCCGCCTCCGACACCGGTACCCAGGATCACTCCGAAGATTACTTCGGTTTCGTTCAGGAAGGGTTTTCCTGCGCCAAGCCAGCTTTCGGCCATGGCAAAGCAATTGGCATCGTTGGCCATCCGGATGGGGAGTCCCACGATGGTTTCAAGGTCGGCTTTGAAGGGCATTCCGTTTAGCACGGTGGTATTGCAATTCTTCATCGTCTGGGTGGATGGCTCCAGGGTGCCGGGTGTTCCGATGCCGATGCTTTCGGGAGTCAGCCCGGTTTCCTTTTTGAGTGCGCCAATCAGTGTGATTACCTGATTGATGATATGCTGGTATCCTTCTGAAGCCCCGGTGGGAACCCGCAGGCGGGCTAGTTCAACAGGGTTCTCCCTGCTTTCGATGATAACACCTTCTATTTTTGTGCCCCCAAGGTCGATACCCCAAAGTGGTTCCATTTAGCGTTCTCTCGTGTAGCGGTTAATAATGTCAATAATTACTTTGTTGTCCTGCAGCTGGGGAAGGTAGTCGAAAAGCAGTTCATATTTTTCAGGGCTCATATGTAATGCGTGCTGCAGGGTATTCAATGCCTCGTTGTATTGTCCGTCGCTGAACAGATAGGCCACCAGGCGGTAATACATTTCAGCGGCATCCGGATTGTTCTTGATGCCTTCACTGATGATGCTGATGGCCCTGACGGTATCTCCCTGTTCAAAAAGCATGGCGGAAAAATCAAGCCAGATAGCTTCATCCAGAGGGTCGGTTTCGGTGACGCGAATGTAGCATTTAATTGCTTCCTGAATATTGCCTAGTTTATAATAGGAATCGGCCATTGCAAACCAATATTCGCTGTTTTCCGGATCCAGGTCAAGCGCCTTCCGGTAAAAATGCAGGGATTCAAACCAGCGTTCCTCAAAATCCAGGGTGATGCCGATTCCGTACCAGCCATCGGCCATGTTCGGGTCAAGCTTGACCGCCTTTTTGTAGAAAGAGCGGGCCTCGTCCATATTCTCCAGCTTTTCGTAGCACTCGCCGATGTTGCAATAAATTTCGGCGCCGGGCTGCTCGTATTCAAAGGTCTGTCGAAACACATGGATGGCTTCCTGAAAGCGTTCCAGGTTCATCAGCGCGTTGCCCTTATTAAAGTAGGCTGCGGCGAAATTGTCGCGAACAAGAATGGCGTAATCGTAGGCGTCAATTGCTTTTTCAAAGAGCCCCAGCTTATTGAAGGCGTTCCCCAGGTTATACCAGGCTGCATACGAATAGGGCTCCTCATCGATGTATTTCTGATAAAAAGCGATGCTTTCTTCCTGACGGTCGATGATGTCAAAGCAGAAGGCGAGTTCATAAAGCGCGTCCTGATTTTCCATATCGCGTTCCAGGCAACGTTTCAGATACACAATCGCTTCTTCAAATTTACCCAGGTTCTGATAGGCGTAAGCGATCTGAAGATACACTTCTTCCGATTCGTCTGAGAAAATAAGTGCCCGCTGGTAGTTTTCCAGGGCCTTTTCGTGTTGTTCCTGCTTTTCGTAGATGCCTCCGCGGATCATGTATATATCCGGATTGGATGGTTCCATTGATTCTGCCTGATCAAGCAGCTCCAGGGCCTTGCCGTTTTGGTTGGTCAACAGAAGCAGCTGGGCCTGCTTTATCATAAAAACAGGAGCATACGGATGCTGACTGGTGGCGTATTCGATCACCTGTAGTGACTTTATGGGGTCGTTTTTATCAAGGTAGTAATCAATAATGTTTTCGAACGCTTCCGTGTCAAAAAAATACAGATCCTTGTTCCTGATCATCTCTTCGTATCGCTCCACCGAAAATCGCATGTCTTCGGAAGGATCATTTTCAAAATCATTGAACATGCGCTGAATTTAATTATGTAACTTAGTGCGGAGTTGATCCGGCACTTGCTAGCCTTAAATTATTTCAAATTCTCTTTCAGATGGGATGCTATTTTTCCACATACTGACACTTGTTTAATTAACGGATTGACTTCCAATTCATAACGGCTACTGTGACAAAGATACGTATTATGGATGTGAATGTTAAGGAAATATTGAGCCGGCTGGGAATTGACCCGGTGAACCCGTCCTGGAGTACAGGCGGCACCTGGGGAGAAGCTCCGCCAGACAAGGCCGAACCAATTACTTCGCCGGTCGATGGACAGGCTTTTGCCCGGATTGTCCGGGCCGGACCGGCTGATTTTGAAACGGTCGTGAATGCGGCACAAAAAGCGTTTCCAACCTGGAGGGCCTATCCCGCTCCAAAGCGGGGCGATATTGTCCGGCAGATCGGCGACCGGCTTCGCCGGCAAAAAGAAGATTTAGGTGCACTGGTTTCCTGGGAAATGGGGAAAAGCCTGCAGGAAGGCTGGGGAGAAGTTCAGGAGATGATCGATGTCTGTGATTTTGCTGTCGGACTTTCGCGCCAGTTGTATGGCCTGAGTATGCATTCCGAACGTCACCGGCATCGCATGTATGAGCAATGGCACCCCCTGGGGCTGGTAGGCATCATTTCCGCTTTTAACTTTCCGGTAGCCGTTTGGTCATGGAATGCGATGATCGCCTGGGTATGCGGCGACGTCTGTATATGGAAACCTTCAGAAAAAACGCCGCTTACGGCAGTGGCTTGCCAAAAAATTGCAGCAGCAGTTTTTAGGGAGAATAATGTACCGGAAGGCGTATCAGGGCTCCTGGCAGGGGGGCGTGACACGGGAGAGATGATCGCAAAGGATCCCAGGATTGCGCTGGTTTCGGCCACGGGCTCTACCCGAATGGGGAAATCGGTAGGCGCTGTGGTAGGCGCTCGTCTTGGCAGGGCCCTTCTGGAGTTGGGCGGCAACAATGCCATTATAATCACTGAAAGCGCCGATCTGGACATGACGCTGACTGGCAGTCTTTTCGGCGCCGTGGGCACGGCAGGGCAACGATGCACCTCCACGAGGAGATTGATCATTCATGAAAGCATTTATGAAACCTTTAAAACCCGCCTGGCTTCGGCCTACAGTCAACTGAAAATTGGCAATCCGCTCGATCAGGAGAATCATGTGGGGCCTTTGATTGACCGGGATGCCGTGAAGAACTACCTGGCGGCCATTGACCAGGCGCGGAAGGAAGGAGGCGATATCCTGGTAGATGGCGGTGTGCTGGAAGGAGACGGATATGAATCGGGTTGCTATGTAAAACCCTGTGTCATCGAGGTGAAAAAAGATACTGCCATTGTGCAGCAGGAAACTTTTGCCCCCATTCTTTACCTGATCCCTTACAGCACTCTGGAAGAAGCCATCGCCATTCAGAATGGGGTGCCGCAAGGCCTTTCATCAGCGATTATGACCACCAACCTGCGGGAAGCCGAATCGTTTTTGTCGGTTAGTGGTTCCGATTGCGGCATTGCCAATGTGAACATCGGAACCTCCGGCGCAGAAATTGGCGGCGCTTTTGGCGGGGAAAAAGAAACCGGGGGCGGTCGTGAATCCGGTTCGGACGCCTGGAAAGCCTATATGCGGCGTCAGACAAACACCATCAACTACGGTACTGATCTTCCCCTGGCGCAGGGAATTCGCTTTGATATTTGATACAGATCTAAATATTGCCGCTTACCTTCCATCAAGCAGATTCCCAAGGCTGCCCAGCACGCCGCCTTCTTCTTTCCGTCCCCAACCGCTTTTTGCATATTCCAACACGCGGTTGGCGAGTCGGCTAATGGGCAATGACTGGATCCAGACCCGGCCGGGGCCGCGAAGGGTAGCAAAGAAGAGGCCTTCGCCGCCAAAGATGGTATTTCGGATACCTCCTACGAATTGAATATCGAAATCGATGGATGGCGTATAGGCGACCACACAGCCTGTATCCACCTTGAGCAGTTCTCCCGGCTGCAGGTCCTTTTCAAACACATAGCCTCCGGAATGGACAAAGGCAATGCCATCTCCTTCCACTTTTTGCATAATGAACCCCTCGCCACCAAATAAGCCTGAGCCCAGGCGGCGCTGAAACTCGATTCCCACAGCTATACCACGGGCGGCGCATAAAAAGGCGTCTTTCTGGCAAATGATCTTCCCTCCCAAAACTGAAAGGTCCAGCGGAATGATCTTTCCTGAATAGGGAGCGGCAAAGGAGACTCTTCTCTTACCCTGCCCGATATTGGTGAAAACGGTCATGAAAAGGCTTTCACCGGTCAGCACCCGTTTCCCCGCGGAAAGCAATTTTCCAAATAACCCGCCCTGTTGTTTTCCGGAACCGTCTCCGAAAACGGTTTGCATCTGCACGCCGTCATCCATCATCAGGAAGCTGCCGGATTCGGCAATGACGCTTTCCCGGGGATCAAGCTCAATTTCCACGAGCTGCATTTCTTCGCCGTGGATGTGGTAGTCTATTTCGTGACTGGATGGCATATGGTCTGATTATTGAATGAAAACACTAAATTAGCTTAAAACTTTTTGAAATGAGCAATCCCCGACGTAATGTTCGCATCTTTGTGAGCCTGTTTTTGCTGGCTGCAGTATCTACCGGAGTATATTACCTGTATATTTATAAACCGGGCAAAAAGGCGGGTATCCTGCTGGAGCATACCGGGAATGAATTCCACAAAGAAGGAGCGCTTACTTTTATAGATGGTGAAACCGGTGCCGATATGATTACCATTGAGATCGAAAAGGCGGAAACACCCGAAGAGCAGGAAATCGGGTTGATGTACCGGCGTGATATGCAGGCTAACCAGGGCATGCTGTTCATCAGCAAAGAGGAAGAAGAGAAAGGCTTCTGGATGAAGAATACCTATATTTCCCTTGATATTATTTATGTCAATGCAGCGAAAGAAATCGTTTCCATCGGAAAGTACGCCAAACCTCAATCCACCGAAACCATCCCGTCGGGAGCGCCGGCACAATACGTGGTTGAAGTTGTGGCTGGCTTCTGCGATGAACACGGTATCGGGAAAGGGGATAAAATCAGTTTTTGATTTCCAGAAGATAGCGGGTTTTCAGGTTGATACGATGTGTGGTATCAATTAATCCGTTTTCGGCTCCGTAACCGGAAATGCTGTTCAAATAGAGCCTCGCCCTGTATTTCTCCGTTTCGGTTTCTATCAACATTTCTTCTGCCTTTACTGTCATTTGGCGGGTTCCCCGGTCAAAATAGTTTTTTACCAGCTGTGAGAGCATCGGTTGCAACTCGAAATGAATACTATCTGTGCTATCTACGGTTAATGCAATGTTCAGTTCGTGCGGAGAAAAAGTTTCTACAATTTGGTGTTCGCCTGCCTGGAAGCGACTATCTTCATTGGGGTTCATTCCCGGGGCATCTTGTTTGATCAGCAAAAAATCAAAACCGCTTGTTGGAGTAGCTTGCGAATCCTCCATGTGAATATAGAAGTACCGGCTTTCACTCGTGTCAATTACCCGCTCATAAGAATAGGCGGACGTTATGCCGATACCCGCAAATAGGCTGTCGGTGAATTCCCTGGAATAAACACGTTGTTCAGGCAGCGGAGGAGGGACAGATTTGAACGAGGTTTTGAAGGGCTCCCGCCCGTGCATGTCATAAATATAACCGACAATGGAGGTAAGTTCCATGCGGTCTTCCCTGGAAAGTAGTTTGCTAGCCGAAGTTATGATTGCCTCTCCTGTATCACTGGTTTCCAGCATCTGGTTTCTTTCGAAAATACTCAGCATTCGCTGCTGCTGGCTGTTCAGCGATATGGGAAAGGCCAAAGTCACGGTTATCAGGATAAATATGATCAGCGAGGCGGGTACCATTTTGATGTTTTCCCGTTGTCCCGAGAGAAAATAAATGGCGGTGAACAGCAGCCATACGCCTGTAGCGAGTACGAAAAACCGTTCTTCGGTAAAGCCATAATCTGCCAGCCGCGTTCCAATGGCCAGAAAAAGCAGGGCCGCCAGTGGTAAAAGAATCCAGTGAAATACCTTCCCGTACCAAAGAATCCATTTGTTTCCGGTGGAATGTCTGACTGGGAATACCAGCAAAAGGGACAGAACTCCGGCAACGGCAAAGGCAATGATCAGGTTGGAGACCCAACCCCGGGGCAAATCCCATTGAACCAGTATCTTCAGCTCATAGGCAAGCAAGATCAGCACATACACGCTGACCAGGGGAATCAACACATATTGTGTGAATATCTGCAGGGTCCGGGGGTATTTCTGATCCGATTGCAGCGTTCGCTCCGGTACTCCGGCAAGGAACATGGCGGTGTTGAAAATGGCGGCAATTATAATCCAAAGCTGGAAGTAGCGTTCGTCAGGAAAGTCAATTCCGAAGAGTTCATCCATCGCCAGCATAGCCACCGCAAGACCGGCAAACAAGACCGCCGAATATAGTCCTGCAGTCAGAAAACGCAAAAACAGGGATTTGTTATAATACCAAAAGCTGTTGATATGGCCCCGTTCCCAGAATGGTGCTACCGCTACGAGTAAATGACCTGCCGCGGCAAGGAGAAAAAACCGGTAGATATCCTTTTCCAGCAGTTCAGCCGGCAGCGTAAAATAATAGCCCGCGACCAGAACCACGACGAACACCCGCAGCAACCAGCTCACCCACGGCACTGTCCGCAAAGAAGCGGCAAAGGTGCTTGCAGACAGGCTGAACACCAGTCCCAGATTGCAACTCATGATCAGGCGTATCCAGTTCGTGTCATCAAAACGATGCTCCGGAAATGTGGTTTGAATGGCTGCCCAGGCCCCCGTCACTGCAAACAGCATTTCCAGCGGAAACCGTCTCAGAACCGCCAGAAACCCAGCTATCAGCGTCTCAAGCGAAGGGAAGGAGAATTTGCTCATAGAATAAATGTACTGATTTTTTAACTATCCTCCGGAAAATTAGCAAACCAGCCGGTAGCCTTTGCCGTGGACGTTTAGAATTTCCACGTTGGGATCTTCTTTGAGATATTTCCGGAGTTTGCTCAGGAATACATCCATGCTGCGACCGGTGAAGTAGTTGTCATTGTTCCAAATGGTAAGCAAGGCCTCTTCGCGGGCAAGGAGCTGGCCGGAGTGCAGGCAAAGCAGCCGCAGTAATTCAGCTTCTTTCCCGGACATTTTCTGTTCTTTTCCGTCGATTCGAAGGACCTGGCTGAGGTAGTCAAACTCATATCTGCCAATCCGGAAAACGGTTTCTTCTCCGGGTTGCTCCCCGGGGTTATTCCTGCTTCGTTTCAGGAGCGCATTGATGCGAAGCAATAATTCATCGATGCGGAAGGGTTTGGTGATGTAATCGTCGCCGCCCAGGGTGAAGCCTTCGGTTTTGTCTTCCATCATTGACTTGGCCGTGGCGAAGATAATGGGGATCGTAGAATTTGTCTTACGGATCTCCCGGCCCACGGCGAAGCCATCTTTTTTTGGCATCATGACATCCAGAATGCAGAGGTCAAACGATTGACTGTGGAAGGCCTTAACGGCTTCTTCTCCATCGGTGCACAGGGTTACCACGTAGTTTCCCTTCAGTTTCAGGTATTCCTCCAGGAGCGTGCCGAGGTTGGGGTCATCTTCTACAAGCAGGATATTCGCACTCATGATCTTGATAACGGAAACGTAATTTCAAACGTGCTGCCCCGGTTCAGTTCGCTATGAACGCGAATATCGCCATCGAGCAGTTTCACGATCGAATTTACGTAACTTAATCCAAGTCCGAAACCTTTTACATCATGGAGGTTCCCGGATTGGGCCCGGTAGAATTTTTCGAATATCTTTTTGCGTTGTTCCTTGTTCATGCCGATCCCTTCATCGGAAACGATTATTCGCAGATTGCCCTCCTCATTGAGCGTACTGATATGGATGCGGGGCTTGCCAGGGGAGTACTTTACAGCGTTATCCACGAGGTTGTAAATGACATTTGACAGGTGTAATTCATCACCGGTGATGATATCAGAGGAGGCATCCAGGCGCAGGGTGACGTCAGCCTCTTTCTTTTTGAGCTGAAGGCCCATGCTATCCACTACCGCATTAATGAGCCCATTGACTGCCACGGGATTATGTTCCACCTTGAAATCACTTTTTTCAAGGCGGGCCATGTTGAGGACTCGTTCCACATAACTGCCCAAACGCAGGTTTTCATCATAGATAATACCTGCATACCGCAACACCTGATCTTTTTTTGCACTCATTTGTTCATCCTTGAGGGCTTCGCTGGCCAGCATGATGGTGGATACCGGTGTTTTGAATTCATGGGTCATGTTATTGATGAAATCGCTTTTCATCTGCGATAACTTTTTCTGGCGAAGCATGGAATAAATGGTAAATGCGAAACAAACAATAATCACAAGGATCAGTGCGCCGGACGAGCCGGTAAGCATATTCATTTTCCGGACCAGATAACGATTCTTGTTGGGGATCTTTAGCATGATTTCGCCAGACATGCCCTTGACTACCTCTTGCGGAAAGAGCGCTGTCTTATATAACTCCGGATCGTTGTCCCCACTGGTTTTATAGCTTGCAAACAGAATGGAATCACTGTCAGTGGCACGGATTTCCACATCGTATGGGAGGTTGATCCCCTGATTTTGAAGCTCGCTTTTTAAAAGGGAATCTACCAGCTGAAGATTGACCCGTTCCTGCAGTGGCAGGTACATGCTTTGCATTTCGGCGGCCAGCTCTTCAAATACCCGTACCCGCTCATTGAAGTTTTCAAGTGAATCGATGAATTTCTTCAACTTTTGTTCCAGGTTGCCTGCTGTGGTGAGATTCTGTTGCCGCCGGGAAGCCGCGGCCATTTGTCGCTGGATTTCCTGCAATTCGGCTGAAGTAATCGGTTGAGCCTGTCCGCCCGGATTAATCTGCAGAAAGCGAATGTCTTTCGGAGTATTTTCGTCGTTTGCCGGGCCGCTGGTGAGTTGTTTTTCCACGATCTTCCGGTGTTCCAGTACTTTTTCACGAAGTTCGTGCGGAGTAATTCCGAAAGGCGGGCTCTCCTTATAATAGACCTGCCCGTTTCTGACGGCGACCTGGGTGTTTACCGTGTTTTCCAGAAACTGAATAAAATCCGGCAGGGCCAGCCGGCGGGTAAGCCCCAGCAGGCTAAACGAAATATCGGTTTGAAAATCTCCCCTTGAATTACGGAAGGAAATAATATTGATCCCCTTATAGGGTTGAACAGTAACGATTGGTGGAACGGTGGCTTCTTCAGCCATGTCTTTTCCGGCGGCCTGTGCAATGAAAAGTTCTGTATCGAACCGGGGAAGTTCCGGCAGCTGGGGAGGAGCGATCTTTTCCTTCATGAATCGCGCCGCATCAGCTTTCTCAATCTTCCGGGATACATTGTTCATCGCTGTCATTACTCCCTGGTCGAAAAGCCGGGCGTTCAGCTGGTAGGATTCCGAAATGTAGTAAGCCTGCATCCCGATCAGGCCCAACAAGGCAATGGTCATCATCAGGACAATCAGGAGTACTCCTTTTTTTGTCATATACAAAGATAA
>DATCYD010000241.1:0-7113 GCA_036570465.1 Anseongella sp. | reverse complement strand
TCCAGTACCGATGCTTCGGAATTGCTCAGGTCATCGATTATTACCGGCTCATGTCCGGCATTGATAAATTCTACCACGGTATGGGAGCCGATATATCCGGTTCCGCCTGTTACGAGTATTTTAGACATATTGATTTTTGTTCACAGTGTTACCTGCTACCGGATATATCCCGAAAAATCCTTAGGGATAATATCAATCTCAGGCAGCGATTTAAAGTATTCGTATGTAGTTTTAAGTCCTTCGGCCCGGGAAACCCGGGGCTCCCACCCCAGCAACTTACGGGCCCGGGCAATATCGGGTTGCCGTTGTTTGGGATCGTCCGCCGGAAGGGGTTTATATACAACCTTGCGATCCGAACCGGTCAGGCGAAGTATTTCTTTGGCAAATTCATTGATGGTGATCTCTTCGGGATTGCCAATATTGACCGGGTTGGGGTAATCACTGAATAATAACCGGTAAATGCCTTCTACGAGATCATCCACATAACAGAAAGAACGGGTTTGACTACCGTCCCCGAAGGCGGTGAGGTCTTCCCCCCGGATGGCCTGACCTATGAAAGTTGGCAACACACGCCCGTCATTCAGCCGCATCCGCGGGCCAAAGGTGTTGAAAATGCGGACAATGCGGGTATCCACCTGATGATAAGTGTGATAAGCCATGGTCATTGCCTCCTGAAAACGCTTTGCTTCGTCATACACACCGCGGGGTCCCACAGGATTCACATTCCCCCAGTAATCTTCATGCTGAGGGTGTACCAGCGGGTCACCATATACTTCGCTGGTGGAAGCTACCAGTATCCGTGCCTTTTTGGCACGCGCCAATCCCAATAAATTATGCGTCCCCAGAGAGCCTACTTTCAACGTCTGAATGGGAATTTTCAGGTAATCAATAGGGCTTGCCGGTGAAGCAAAATGCAGGATATAGTCCACATTGCCGGGTATATGAACAAAGGTGGAAACATCGTGATGATAAAACTCGAACTGTTCCCGGCCAAATAAATGTTCAATATTGCGCAATGCGCCTGTGATGAGATTATCCATCCCCACGACCCGAAATCCTTCTTCAATAAAGCGATCGCAAAGGTGCGAGCCCAGGAAACCAGCCGCTCCGGTGATCAGTACGCGTTTTCCTTCGTTCATTTCGTTGGTTTTTTGGTACGTCCGTCCACAAGTTCCCGGCCTATGCTGCTGTAATAGAATCCATGGGTGTCCATTTTGCCGGGATCGTACAGGTTGCGACCATCAAAAATAACGCTTTCATTCAATGAATTGCTCAGCAGCTCAAAATCAGGATTGCGGAACACGGGCCATTCCGTAAGAATGACCAGACAGTCTGCGCCCTGTAAGGCCTCATACTGATCTTCAGCAAAAGTGATCTGATCCCCGAACAATCCTTTCATATTTTGCATGGCCTCCGGGTCATACACGGTCAGGGAAGCCCCTTCAGAAAGGAATTCGCGGATCACATAAATGGCAGGCGCTTCACGGATATCATCTGTTTCAGGCTTGAATGCAAGGCCCCATACTGCAATCTTGCGGCCCTTCAGGCTTCCACCGTAGAAAGCCAGGAGTTTGTTCACGAAATATTCTCGCTGGTAAGCGTTTACACGCATGACCGCTTCCAGTATCTTGAATTCATAGGCTGACTCTTTTGCAGACCGGGCCAGCGCCTTCACATCTTTTGGAAAGCAGCTTCCCCCGAAACCGATGCCGGGAAACAAAAACCGTTTTCCGATACGGGGATCCGAACCAACACCCAGACGGACCAAGTCAACATTGGCGCCAAAACGCTCGCAAAGGTGGGCGATCTCGTTCATGAATGAAATTTTAGTAGCCAGGAAGGAATTAGCAGCATACTTGGTAAGTTCCGCCGAACGGACATCCATGAAGATCACCGGATTTCCCTGCCGGACATAGGGTGCGTACAGTTCGGCCAGAACTGCGCGGGCTTTCTCTGAGGAGGTTCCTATAACGATGCGGTCGGGTTTCATGAAATCATCCACTGCCACCCCTTCGCGAAGAAATTCCGGATTGGACACCACATCGAACTCAGCGGTGCTGTTACGGGCCATGGCGGCATGCACCTGATCAGCTGTTCCTACCGGGACAGTACTTTTGTCAACAATGATCTTGTAACCGGTCAGCAGTTTTCCAATATCTCCGGCAGCATTCAATACGTAAGAAAGATCGGCAGAGCCATCCTCTCCCGGCGGCGTAGGGAGCGCCAAAAAGACAATGGTGGCATTTTTCAGGCCTTCTTCAAGGTTAGAAGTAAATTTGAGTCGTTTCTGCGCAACATTCCGGTCGAAAAGCGCATCCAGCCCCGGTTCATAGATTGGAATGATGCCCTTATTGAGCATCGCTACTTTTTCAAGGTCAATATCAATACAGGTCACCTTATTCCCGGTCTCAGCCAGGCAGGTGCCCGTTACCAGGCCCACGTAGCCTGTTCCCACAACTGCAATGTTCATGAAGGCGAATATAAGAACTCGGAGGATAGGCTTGCTAAAATTTATCCTATTTTTGTATCGCATGGACAATTCGCGTATGGAAATCGATCTTGTTTACTTGTGGGTAGATGGCAGTGACCCTAACTGGCAAGCTAAAAAACGCCGGTTTACCGGTGACCTGAGCGATCATTCAGAAACTAACAATAAGGGACGCTACATCAGCAATGACGAGCTGCGGTATGCCTTGCGTTCAGCCGAAAAACATGCCCCCTGGATCCGGCACATATTTATCGTGACCGATGACCAACGCCCCCCATGGCTGGATACTTCCCAACCGAAAATCCAGGTGGTGGATCACCGGGAGATCATGCCCCCCGAAGCACTCCCTTGTTTCAATTCCAGTGTCATCGAGTATTTTCTGCACCGGATACCCGGTTTATCGGAGCATTTTCTCTTCGCCAATGATGACATGTTCTTCAATACCGATTTGTCACCTTCCTTTTTCTTTGCACAGGACGGTTATCCAATCATTCGTCTCAAAAAGAAACCCCTGGGGAAATGGCACCACCGTCTGAAAGCCCTGGCTGGAAAGAAACTGGGTCAATACGCTCAAAAGATCGTTGACTCGGCCATGTTGGTGGAGAAAAAATTCGGCAAATACTATCCGGGAGTGCCTCATCACAACATCGACGCCTACCGGAAATCGGACTACCGCAAAGCGGTGGAAGAGGTATTTGAAGAACAGATAAGAAAGTCACTGCAAAACCGGGTACGGGCATTTGGTGACATGCACCGGACGGCCTTTGCCTATTACGCGCTGGCCATCGGGCACGGACATTTGAAATTCGTTAAAAGAAGGGAAGCAAGCCGCATACTGGTTTATAAGCATGATTTCATGCAATACATGCGTCGGTATCAACCTGCTCTTTTTTGCCTGAACGATAATCAACGTGTTTCCGATGCGGACCGCCTCAAGATCAAACCGTTTCTGGAAACGCTTTACCCTGAAAAATCGGTCTTTGAAAAATAAGGGTAATATGAATGACAATTTTACGCGTTTAAAAAAATCCATCGTCCTGTTTTGCAATGCATACGGATTGAAAGAGTTCTATCTGCTTTTGAAATACTACCGGTTTTCTTTAACAGGATCAGGCAAAAAGCCGATGCTTATTTCAATGGTTGACAACCGGAGAAAGGGCAAGGGACTTACCGACCGGTTCAAAGGAATTGTCAGTGTGTATGCCTTATCAAAAATTGAAAAGGTGCCGTATCGCTGTATTTATAACCATCCCTGCCAGCTGACTGATTTTCTGGAACCAAATGAATACAACTGGATTCCCCGTGACGGAGAGCTGGGTGAGACCATCATGGATGTCCGACTCAAACTATTACGGAAACAGCGCAAGGTCAGGCGACTGCTGAAGGCGCTGCCGGTTAAAAAACAAATGCGGGTGTATGCTAATATGGATTACCTGGAAGAGATCAACCGGATATATCACACCAATTATCAGTGGGGAACGCTGTTCCATGAACTCTTCAAACCCACCCGGGAGCTGGAAGACCAGTTGCAGTTCCATCAAAACAAACTGGGAACCAACGGCTATAACGCCTGTGTATTCCGCTTTCAGGCGATGCTGGGAGACTTCAAAGAGTATCAATTCAAGCCCTTGCCTGAGGCCGAAAGGAGACAGTTGATACATACCAATAAAGAAGCGTTGATGCAACTCGTTAAAAAAAGTGACTTGCCTGTGCTTGTTACTTCTGACAGCACCACTTTTCTTTCTGAGATCCGTGACCTGAAGAATGTTTACACCATTCCAGGCAGGGTTGTGCACATTGATAATGCAGCGAATGAGGCCGGGGAAGTTTATATGAAATCCTTCGTGGACTTCCTGATGTTATCCCGCGCCCAATGCGTCTATGGCATGGGTACAAGGAATATGTATCAGACCGACTTTCCAAGATTCGCCGCAAAGATCAACAATGTTCCGTTTGAGCGGGTGATAATTGACTAACGCCCCGCACTGCGATCAGGATAAAATCAATATTTTTGAGCCGTGAAATTAAACCTGGAGATATGGACATCGACTTTGTAGTTACCTGGGTAGATATGGATGATCCGCAGTGGCGGCGCACTTTTTCCGCCTGGTCCGGTAAGATCGACAACAAAAAGAACGAAGTATCCGAAGCCCGGTTCAGGGACCATGGCCTGTTGAAATATTGGTTCAGGGGAGTTGACAAATTTGCGCCCTGGGTACGAAACATCCATTTTGTCACCTGCGGACAGAAACCGGATTGGCTGGACGCCAGTCATCCCAAACTGAAACTGGTAGATCATAAGGACTACATCCCGGAGCAGTTTCTTCCTTGCTTTAATTCGAGTTTGATTGAAATATACCTCCACCGGATCCCTGGACTGGCCGAACACTTTGTCTATTTTAACGATGATTTTTTTATCATCAACCACCTCCCTGAAACCCGTTTTTTTACCAACGGAGTACCCAATGATATTGCCTCGTTCCGGGTTAACCTGGGTTTATCCCTGTGGAGCAAATGCCTGAAGAACAACATCAATCTCATTAACCGGCGTTTTGATAAAAAAGAGATACTTTCGCGTGATCATGATAAATGGTTTCATCCCAGCTATGGCAAGAAAGCCCGCCTGGCGCGTCTGCTGAAACCTTATGGAAAATTTATTACGCTTCGCACCCCCCACAATGCCCAGCCCTATTTAAAAAAGACCTTCAACGAGGTTTGGGAATATGCCGGCAAGGAGCTGACAGAAATGTCGGCACACCGGTTCCGCAGTCCTGAAGACTATACACAGGAACTTTTCAGAACCTGGCAGATATGCCAGTCCGATTTTACCCCCTACAATACTTACATGGATACGAAAATGTTTCCGCTGATATTCCGGTCAGCCAAGGCGATTAAAGCGATCAGAGCACAATCCTACAAGCTGGTTTGCGTCAATGACAGCGAACATATCATTAATTACGACCAAACCATGCAGGCCGTAAGCGATGCTTTCGATTATATTCTGCCTGATAAATCAAGTTTCGAAAAGTAACAATGAAAGCCTGGATCTATTCGAGGAGGATCCGTTCAAAGGGAATATCGTTGATCTTTGCCGCGTATTTTGGGAAATCAGTCTTGTACATCCGGCTGGTTCCGATGCTGTAAATGCGCTGCGCCCGGGATAGCATCAGGAAGTCCACAAAGGATTTCATATAAACCTCGGTTCCGGCATCATCCACGTTATCAATGTGCACCACGCGGCCCGGGCTGATGAATACATTGGGAAGGTCCTCCATCGCGGCCAGAAAGCTGGAACTATCGGAAGTTACCAGGACCGGAACCACACTTTGCCGGGCAATGTTCCGAACCGCTTTCTTGTTCTTATCGATCAGTTGTTTCTGTTCCTCCTCAGGCAGCGGTTTGAAATGATACTCTTTGAAGTCCCCCAGCAGGGATTGGAATCTGAATACGCACGCGATATAGTCCTTTCTACCGATCCTGTCAAGGTGCATCTGCATATTTTGTTCTACGAGTTCAGAGGGCTTGAACAGTTCGTTAAAGAGGTCGCCCCAGCGATACTGCTTGTTGTATGTATTGTTGATCTTCTCCAGGTAATCTACCTTGGCGTACACCAGCACCTGTTTACGGAGCGGGAACATCTTTGTCAGCTTGCTCAGGGGGGGCTGCTTGGTCATGATCCTGAACCGGACATCCCAAACCTGGTCACTTAATTCGCCGGGTTGCGGAACCCAATTGTAGGTGTTGGGAACCAGGAAATCTGTCAGTTCAATGGGATGATTGTAAATGATCCGGAAAGGCACGTCATTGGCCTTTGCCAGGGCAAACATGCTGACAATCCCCTTGAACCGGTCGGTCAGGCCCTTGGTCTTCCTTCGTTTATCAATCACCGGGATCAACATGGGCTCTTTACCCGACTTCCCGAAAGAGATTTTGTAATGCTTCCAAAGCATGTAATATTCTTTCAGACCATAGGCATTGAAAAACCGGACAATTGCCCGCCCCCTCTTCTTACTCATACGCGACTATAAAAAATGTTGTTCAAATATATTTAATTTGAACGAGACGCTTTGAACAGGAAGCTATTTATAAGCAAGAGCCGGTTGAGGAACCGGACCGGCAAACACGCTGATATCTTTCTCCAGACTGGGTAACTGGATTCGCTGGCACCGTCTTTTTCCCAAAACATAGCTGATCCAGTTGGAAAAACTATATTTTTCCAGAACATGAGGCAAGGCAGGAATGACAGGTGCCGCTAAAAATGCCTCGAGCTCATCCATGGTATGGTTTCCCCAGATAAATATATTGTTGGGATGATAAAAATCATAGCGCCTTATTTCCTGATTGGTGGTAATCAGTTTTTTACCAAAACTTAATGCTTCGAATACCCGAAATGAAAGGCCCTGATGCTCTCCGTGATGAACATCGATTAAAACCTTGCTGTGGTAGGACATCAACAAGTTGTCTGTATAGGAGATTCCCCGTTCCGAAATATCCAGTCCATGAATGGCCTTCCTGTTCTTACGCCGGCTATAAACATGCGTTTTTACTTTCAATCCAAGGGTATTAAGGGTCTCGACGCTCTCTTCTACCTGGCCAATTCTACGGCTCATGTAGGTTCCGACATA
>DATCYD010000240.1:0-7494 GCA_036570465.1 Anseongella sp. | reverse complement strand
TTTCCGGGTAACAGACCGGAAACCTGGGTCACCGCCAATGCTTCCATTACACCTGTAGAAGGAAAACGGGACGTTTATTACTATTTCAGAAAAGACAAAACATTTGCACAGGATCTGCTCAGGATGGATTGGGTTTTTTATCATGAAAAAGCCCCGCTTTATAAAAAAATGGGATCTGCGGCCCTGCAAAAAGTAATTGCCCTCGAAGAAAAAGAACCGATCTACACCCCCATTCTGCGGGAATTGCCGCCTGAAAAAAGCCGGATAACCCATTTGTTTGATCGCGGAGACTGGAGAAACCCCGCACAGGAGGTGGAACCGGGGATCCCCGCCTCTATGGGAAGCATCCCTGATGACCAACCTGTAAACCGCCCATCCTTTGCCAGGTGGCTGGTGAGCGATGAAAATCCATTAACCGCAAGAGTATTTGTCAACAGATTATGGGAGCAGATCTTCGGCTATGGGATCATCGAAAGCGTGGAAGACTTTGGAAGCCAAGGCATTGCCCCTACCCATCCACAACTACTTGACTGGCTGGCTGTTCAGTTCAGAGACCGCCATGACTGGCATCTGAAAGCACTTTTGAAGCAAATTGTCCTGTCAGGCACCTACCAGCAAAGCTCGGAGGTCAGTGAGGAGGCTCTGAAAAAGGATCCGTTCAATAAGTTTCTTTCAAGAGGTTCCAGAACACGCCTGCCTGCTGAAGTAATCCGGGATCAAGCACTGGCTATCAGCGGGCTACTTAGTACGGAAATGCATGGCCCCAGCGTAATGCCCTATCAGCCGGAGAGTATCCGGGCTTTTGGAGGACGTTTCTGGTATGAAAGCCAGGGTGAAGATCGATATCGCCGGGGAGTCTATACATACTGGAAAAGGACCAATCCTTATCCTTCCATGGTTTCATTCGACGCCCCCACAAGGGAAGTTTGCAGCGTCATGCGAATTCGCACCAACACCCCGTTGCAGGCCCTGGTGCTGCTGAATGATCCGGTTTATGTGGAAGCCGCCGAAGCCTGGGCACAAAATATCATGGAACAGTATCCCAACAATATTGAGAAGGGAATCGCAGAAAGCTTGCAGCTGATCACCGCCGTGCCCCCTTCGGAAGAAAAGATAACCGCACTCACTGACCTTTACCGGGAGAGTCTCGATTATTATCAAAATGACACCAGCGGCATAAAATTAATTACTGTAGCAAATCAGGTACCGGCGGCACCTGAAGTATCAGCCGCCACCGAAGGGCCGGAAGCGGAAAAAAAGCCGGCATTAAGTGCCTCCAGGCTGGCCGCCCTGTCGGTGGTAACCAATGTCATGTTCAATCTGGATGAATTTGTGACCCGGAGATAAGAAGATGATATGATTAGGAACCTGAAATAAAATAAAATGAGCAAGAACAGGATAAACATCGTAGAAGAAGCCATCTACCGGCGGGCCGAATACAATAGCAGGCGGCATTTCCTGAAGAATTGCACCTCCGGATTGGGAGCCCTTGCCCTTGGTTCGCTGATGGGGTGCGGCAAGCTCTTTTCCGGAGACCAGGCCGCCGGCAAAGCCGCTGGTTTTACACCAGGCCTCCCCCATTTCGCACCCAAAGTCAAAAGCGTCATTTTTATGCACATGGCAGGAGGGCCTTCCCACCTGGAACTCTTCGATTATAAACCGGAATTGGAGAAGCTCAATGGCCTGGACACCCCGCAATCCTTGCTTGAAGGAAAAATCTTTGCCTTTATCAAAGGCACTCCAAAGCTTCTGGGCCCTCAAGCTAATTTTGCAAAAGCAGGAAATTCAGGCACCTACGTTTCTGATTACCTGCCCCATTTTTCTGAGGTGATTGATGAGGTAACGCTCCTGAAGGCCATGCATACCGACGAATTTAACCACGCCCCCGCGCAATTGCTTATGCAAACGGGGAGCCCGCGTCTGGGCAAACCCAGTTTGGGTTCCTGGACAACTTACGGGCTGGGGTCGGAAAATGAAAACCTCCCGGGTTTTATCGTATTAACATCGGGAGGCGGATCCATCAGCGCCGGAAAAAGCGCGTGGGGCAGCGGATTTCTGCCCACCGTTTACCAGGGTGTACAATGCCGGTCTAAGGGGGAGCCGGTACTTTTTCTCTCCAATCCAGACAAGGTGGATCCACACCTCCGCAAACGATCCATTGATGTGATCAACGAGATCAATCAAAAAGAATACGAAAACGTGGGCGACCCTGAAATTCTTTCCCGCATTGCCCAATACGAGCTGGCCTTTAAAATGCAGGCTACCGTACCGGATGTGATGGATATCAGTAAAGAGCCGGCGAATATTCACGAAATGTATGGCTCCGTACCCGGACAGGCCTCCTTCGCCAACAATTGCCTGTTGGCGCGACGTCTGGTGGAAAAAGGTGTCCGGTTTATACAGCTTTATGATAACCGGTGGGATACGCACGGCGTTGGTGCTGGAAATGGCGTTGGCGAAGGCATGCGAAGATCCTGCGGAGCCATCGACAAGCCCATGACCGCCCTGATCCGCGACCTGAAACAACGGGGGCTGCTGGAAGAGACCCTGATCGTCTGGGGGGGAGAATTTGGCAGAACCCCCATGATGGAAGCCCGCACCGGAGTAGGCTTTAATGGCAGGGATCATCATCTGGAAGCTTTTACCATGTGGATGGCCGGAGGTAGCGTCAAAAGAGGCTTTAGTTATGGAGAAACCGACGAAATCGGTTATTACGGGATTAAAGACCGGGTGCATGTTCATGACTTGCATGCCACGATCCTGCATCAGCTGGGTTTTGATCATGAAAAACTGACTTACGAGTTCCAGGGCAGGCCTTTCCGGCTAACCGATGTTCATGGAAGAGTGGTCAATGAAATTCTTAGCTAACCTGACCCCGGATAAAAGATGGATATCGTTTCTTTTTTTGGAAGATTTCACCCACTGGTTGTTCACCTGCCCATTGGGATATTGCTTGCCGCCATACTGATCGCCTTTCTTTCCAGAAAAGAAAAATTCCGGTTCCTGGCTCCAGCCCTTGATTTTCTGCTTCTTTTGGGAGCCATTAGCGCCGCACTGGCCTGTATCCTGGGTTTAATGCTGGCGCAAGGTGGAGATTACGACTCCAACAGCCTCTTCTGGCACCAATGGAGCGGGATATTCCTGGCCGTTCTTTGCTTCGCCATTTACTGGTTCCGAACCCGTTGGAAGAAAAAAACCATCCTTCTCACAAAATACAGCCATTACATATTTCTGGTTTTACTGCTGCTTGTATTTATCACCGGACATAAAGGGGGCAATCTCACCCACGGTTCCGAATATTTATGGCAGCACGCGCCGGACCCCTTGCGGATCATGGCCGGATTAGGCCCCAGGCCCGTCCCACGCCCTCCGGTAACCAATCCCGACTCTGCTGATATTTTTCTGGATGTCATCCAGCCCATGGTCCATGCGAAATGTCAAAGCTGTCATAATTCTGACAAAGTAAAAGGCGAACTGATACTGGGAAGCTATGAAGAAATGCTGGCAGGCGGGGAAAGCGGCCCGTCCATCGTGCCCGGAGACCCCGAAAACAGCGAGCTTTACCGGCGCATTACTCTTCCTGAAGATCACGACGAATTTATGCCGGCTGAAGGGAAAACAGGATTTAACGAGGACCAGGTGGCCCTGATCCGCTGGTGGATCGAACAAGGCGCCCCTGCGACGAAACTATTGGCAAGCATGGAGGTAGAAAGCTCCGTCAGCTCCCGGTTGGAACGAGTACTGGGATTAAGCGCCGTTTCCGGAAGCCGCCTTCCCGGCAAAGAGCCCACCCCGGCAGACACCGCTACCCTTCGTCTGGCACGGGAACAAGGATTCATCATTGAACGTATCGCACCGCAAAGCAATTTCTTGGAAGTCCGGCTACCTTTCATTGACCGGAACTCCCGGAATATGGACGCATTGTTACCGCTAAAAGAACAAATTGCCTGGATTGATCTTTCGGATGGAAACATCCGGGACGAAGATCTGGCCATTGTAGGGCAACTTACCGCCATCAGCCGGTTGAATCTTTCAGGCAACCCTATCTCTGACAATGGCCTTATTTCCCTGGCCGGCCTGACTGAGCTGAGTTACCTGAACCTATACGGCACCACCGTTTCCGACGAAGGCTTGTCCGCCCTGAAAAGCCTGACAAAACTCCATTCGCTCTATCTGTGGCAAACCAAAGTCACCGACAGCGGCGTGGAATCATTCCGTTCTGAGCGGCCAGATATCAAGATTACACTAGGTTATCTTTGAGTCTCATCCGCAAACTTCATTAACCAGGCAGAAGGCGTCAGGCCATAAAATTCCTTGAAGGAATTGCTGAAATAAGCGATCGACGTAAATCCTGCCCGATAGGCGGTCTCCGAAACATTCAGGCCGGATTCCAGCATCGCAACTGCTCGTTTAAGGCGATATCGCCGGATGACCTCGTTGGCGGAAAGATCGATCAGGGCTGATAGCTTCCGGTTAAGGGTCCGTCTGCTGACAGCCATTTGCTCTGCAAGCCACCCCACATCCAGCTGAGGATTGTCCAGACTGTCCTCAATAACCGAGTACATTCGCTTGAGAAAGCGACTGGGGATTGAAGCCGTGTCGGGCGGTTCGCCCGGCACACTCAACTGACGATGGTAATAATTGCGCAATGTCTGCTGCCTGAGAATGAGATTATATACCCTTAATTCCAGCTCATCCAGATGGAAAGGTTTGGTGATATAATCATCGGCATGATTTTCAAGGCCCTTGATAATACTATCGTGTGATGCTTTGGCTGAAAGCAGCATCAGCCCGATATGATCAGTAGCCGGGTCACCCTTCAGGGCCTGACACAAGGCAAAACCGTCCATTTCAGGCATCATCACATCGCTGACGACAAGATCAGGAAGCTTCTCCCTGGCCAGCTCCAGCGCTTGTGCGCCATTATAGGCGCTAATGATCCGGTACGATTTGCCTAATTCTTCGGCGACGAACTGGTTTAGCTCTTCGTTATCTTCGACCAGCAGGATCAGCGAAGCATCGCCGACCGCGGCTGGATCCTCTCCCGTACCAACCTTCCCGCCGGCTCCCATGTTCTCTCCAGGTTGAACTTTGTCCAAATCCGTCACAGGATCCACCTCCGGGAACGCTCTGCCAGCGACGGCCGCTTCCACAGGGATCAGTACCCGGAATGTAGTCCCGGCTCCAGGCTGACTTTCCACATCAATGGTCCCTCCCATCAACTCAACAAGCTCCTTCACCAGGGCAAGACCGATACCAGTGCCTCCATGATTCCTGGTCGGGGAATCGTCCACCTGGTAAAACCGGTTAAAAATAAACGGCAGCTTATCCGCGGGAATGCCAATACCGGTGTCGCTTACCTGGAGCTCCGCCACCGGCCGGCCACTATGATGCCCAGCCTTCAGGCATAATGAGACGCGGCCGCCCTGCGGTGTGAATTTTATAGCGTTAGAAAGAAGATTAAGAAGTATTTTGTGCCATTTATCAGCGTCAAAATCATATTCACCGGGGAAGTGATTTTCAATATGGAGGCCCACCCCCTTTAATGCGGCTGATGTTTCAAAGCCCCTGGCATGATCCGTGATAAACGTGCCGAGATCGCCGCGCGATACCGAGACTTCCATACTCCCCGCCTCAATTTTAGACATATCCAGCAGTTGATTGATCAGCCGGAGCAAGGCGGTCGCGTTATCCTGTATTCGCGCGGTCTTCTCACGGATGGGCATGGGCGTTTTTTTGTCCCGGCTGATCTGTTCGAGCGGAGCGATAATAAGCGATAAAGGCGTACGAAATTCGTGCGTAATATTGGAAAAAAAACGCATTTTCATTTCGTCCATCGCGCGCAGGTGCCGGGTCTCCTCGCGCTGTCGGATCAACTGCCGCCGGATCCGTAAACGGTTAATCCGGTATTTGTAGAACGCGTAACCCGTCGCCATACAGATCAGCGTATATATCACATAAGCCAACCAGGTTTTCCACCAGGGCGGATGAATAACAACCGGCAATGTTTTTACCTGATTACTCCAGATGCCCGCCACATTGCTCGAATTTGCCTCAAACACATAGTCTCCCGGCGGCAAGTTCGTGTAATTGGCCGTATGCTGGTTCCCAATTTCGATCCAGTCATCATCAAACCCTTTTAAACGATACCGGTAGTTTAGTTTCTCCGGATTGGAGAACTGCAGGCCGGCAAAATTGAACGTCACAAAATTCTGAGAATAATTCAGCGACAGCGCCTTCATGGCGGTAATGGTGCTGTCCTTCCATTCCCGTAATTGCGCAATGGGCCTGTTGTTCACCAAAATCCCCGTGATGGCCGTTGCAGGCTGATACGTATCGATATTAATAGAATCAGGATGAAAAACCGTCCACCCCCGGGTGCCCCCAAAGAAAATATGACCATCGGGAGATCTCAGAAAATGATACCGGTTAAATTCATTGCCCGGCAATCCGTCCCCCGCAACGAACGAGAGTACCTTCCGGCTATCGTGGTCGAATCGGAAGATCCCCATGTTGCTGCTGCACCAAAGGTTTCCATGCTCGTCGAAAACGGCCGCATACACGCTATTGCTGGGAATGCCGTCTTTTATCCTGAAGGCTTCCACGCTTCCGCTGACAATATTGAATTTTATCAGGCCATACCCCAGACTCGTTATCCATAAAATATCCGGCGATCCCGGATCCGGGACAGCCATCAGCAACTTCGCGTTCCCGAAATTGTCTTTACTTCGGTAGACCACCGATTTTCCGGTAGCCGGATCGAACAATTGCACCCCTTCGTTATATATTATGCATAATTTCCCTTGGCATGTAGCAAGATAGGCAAGCTCATTTAAAGCGATACTCCATGAAGAAATCTGGTGGAGCGTTCCGCTTCCGGGCAGGGCCTTTACAAGGAGCGTGTCCCCGTTATTGCGGACAACGATCCCCCAGCAACTATTATCCTCATCGAAAGTAATGTGCAGCCATTGAAGCGAATCCGAACGAAGGGGAGCCGGCTGGTATACGTCTTTTGCCAGACGATGCGGATGCATGCGCTTTTTCTCAGCGGCTGATCGAGGGGAAATAAACGGCGTGCCCACTACCCAGCAATTACCGTCCTGATCGTAAGCATAACGAAAGATATACGGATCTGTCAACGACAAATGCTTTTCCGGATCAAAAGGAACATGAAACCACTTGGTAAGCACATTATAGGCAAAACCATCTCCATAAGGATGGGAGTCAAATCCCGATGTGGAAAGATTAATGGACCGTGCCCCATAGGTATTGGTACCTAACCAGAGAACTCCGGACCGGTCTATCATCATGGCAGGCATATTCGGTGCTCGGTTCTGGTTGGACCATACCTGGGTCAGGGAATGATCCGGATTAAGCCGGAACACCTGATTTCTGGAATTAAAGTAAATGCCGCCGTCGGGAGCCTGTCGTACAAAATAATCAGTAACATAGGACGAGGCACGGGACACATCGATCACCTCCCATTCCTCATCG